>JBEBXQ010000013.1:0-51741 GCA_040391535.1 Telluribacter sp.
ATTCCCTTCCACGTCCTGCCAGTAACCCGGATGAGAAATATCCAGTACCTGATGAGTATCCAGTGTCAGGTACAACTGGTCGATCAGATGCCCGCTGGTATTGATCAGTGAAGCAATGCGCTCAATATCTCCCGGAGCACCCGGCACAAACAGTGCCCCTGCCGGGTCGCAGAAATCGTATTGCGCGTCAATAATCAAAAAAGCTACAGACATGAGCCGGTAATTGTCAGATCAGATTTTTTTGTTTCAGAATTCTTTCAATAACTTTCAGGTCGTGGTCAGTCCTGAAAATATGAAAAGGGAGATATAAAAACTGCCCTTTGGAAAGAACAAGGACAAAGGCTTCCTTATCTTTATACCCACTTTGAATCTGTTCCCATTTCATCACACCACCTTCTTTGGTGTTGATTTTCATGATAATCTGGCGCGGATCTATTTCATATTCATATTTCTGAAACATAGGTTTGTACTGTTCAAGCTGGGTGACACCGGCAAACTGAATGATCCAGAAAAGCAGATATAAAATAACACCGATCACTACCGTTACATATATCCATATATTCGGATAGGTGCGGGTAACGTTCAACACCACGTTGATCAGAATCAATGCCACGGGGATAAAAGACCATTTCCATTGCGATTTGAAAAAATGACGCATCGACAAGGCAATGTATTTTTTGTTATCCAGTGCATATTTTTTAGTTTTGACTGCACCTGGACTGGAAGGCATCTGGTAAACAGGTTGGTGTTTATTTACGGGTACTTTGGCCATATTTTCTAATAAAAAGTAATAATTGGTCTTGAATATAAAATGTAATCATTGAAAACCGGATTACAAAATTAGGAAAATCCTGCCAACTAAGCAGATGGCATCTTAAAATAATACTTATGGATTTAAAAGTATACCAGAAAATGACCGGATTCGTTGTACAATTATCATTTTCCGGATATTTCATGAAAGTCCGAGAATCATTCTATCTATGAATTTTTTATTCCCGTCGTTTTTGTGGGGCCTGCTGGCTGTTGCTGTTCCGGTTGCTGTTCATCTCTTCAATTTCAGAAGAACCAGAAAGATATTTTTCAGTAATGTAGAATTATTACGTACTGTTGACATACAAACAAGCTCTTTCCGTCACCTGAAGCATCTGCTGATCATGGCCTCGCGGATACTGCTGATCGTTTGTCTGGTGATGGCTTTCGCGCAACCGTTTATTCCTGCAAAAAATGAAAGCGGATTCAGCATAAACGGGGTTACTTCACTGTACCTTGATAATTCATTCAGTATGCAGAATGAACAGGAGAACGTCCGGTATCTGGATGTAGCCATTAACCGGTTAAATGAAGTATTGGGATTGCTTAAAAATGCCGGGCATATTCAGTTACTTACCAATGGTTTTACTGGAGAAGAACAATCATTTCAAGCCCCGGATAAAATACGTGACCGCCTGACCATGGTAGAAATGTCGTCGGTAAGCCGGACCATGGAGCAGGTACTCAGACGGCAGCGAAAAGCGCTGGAGGAAGAAAACCCACGATCACCGAAACAGTTATTCTGGGTATCGGATTTTCAGAAAAGCACGACAGGTGATTTGTCAGTGATCAATCCTGACTCTACCGAAAAGTTGTTTATAGTTCCTGTACAGGCCCAGACAGCAAAAAACCTTTATGTGGACTCGGTCTGGTTGAATACCCCGTTTCTGAGAGAATTACAGAACAATATCCTTCATGTCAGAATCCGTAATTCCGGCGAAGAAACCGTGCAGAATCAGGTGATAAAACTCTATATCGGGGGGACACAGATATCCAGTGCTTCACTGAATATCGAAGGTAACGGAAGCCAGACAGCTGCTTTTAATTTCAGTGTAAAAGGGCAGGGAATGCAGCGGGGGCAAATTACATTTGATGATTTTCCGGTTACCTTCGATAACGACTATTATTTTGTGCTGAATGCTTCTCCGAAAATCAGGATTCTGCATCTTTTTGAAGAGCAGGCTTCCGATGGTTATATCGCCAATGTCTTTGGAAATGACAGCATTTTTCAGGTTTCCAGGTTCAGTGTCCGCAATCTTGATCAGGGCTTACTGAAAGAAGCTGATCTGATTGTGGCGGAAGGAATAGAACGGCCCTCAGGTTCAGTAGGGGCTACTTTACAGGCATTTATGAAAGAGGGGGGAAGTATACTGGTTATTCCGCCGGGAAAGCCGGATGTTGCAGAATATAATACCTGGCTGGGAGCTGAAGGTATACAGTTTTCGGCTTCGGGTACAAACACCGGACTACTTGCATTAAAAACACCGGACCGTAAAATTCCGTTTTTCTCAGACGTTTTTGAAGCATCGGTTCAACATGAAAACCAGACGGACATGCCTTCGGTCGTACCGGTCTGGCGTTGGAATAAAGCCGGAGTCCCCTTGTTGTTTACACGGGATGAAATTCCTTATTTTTCCAGGTTTTCTGCCGGCCGCGGGAATCTGTTTTTATTAGCAGCCCCGTTAAAGTCCGAATTCGGAAATTTTGCCCAGCATGCTTTATTTGTTCCTGTTATGTATAAAATAGCAGCCCTGAGTGTCAAAGCCAGTAAACTGGCCTATAGCTTTGAGGACCGGGCTGTTGAACTGACAGTGGAAAACGGAGGAAATACTCAGGTATTTAAATTGCGGCGAGAGAATGTAGAGATGATTCCGGTGCAAAGGCTGGCAGGTAATAAACTGACACTGGAGATGCCGGGAGAAGACCAGCTTGCGGCTGATCAGACGTTACAACCGGGTTACTATGACTTATTATCAGACGGTAAACCCGAACAGACGATCGCCCTGAATTATGGGAAAGCTGAATCTGATCTTCAGTTTTATACGCCGGAAGAGTTAAGGAAACAATGGGCCGGTAATAAACATATACAGGTTTTTGATACCATTGAAGACACGGGTTTTCTGCGCGGATTTGAAAAGCAGTACATGGGGGAAGCCTTATGGAAGTATTTTCTGTATGCGGCTTTGTTTTTCCTGCTTATGGAAATTGCTCTGATCCGCTGGATGAAATAAAAAAGAGGCGGAGCAAATATTGTCCGCCTCACAGGATAAAACCGTAGTTTGTCTTTACGCCTCAGATGAAACTTCCGTTTCTTCTACTTCGCTAGGCTCTTCATTATCAAAAGCTTCCGGAACAAAAGCAGAAATAAGGTTATACCACTGGGCAATTTTTCTGATATCCGAAACATATACTCTGTCTCTGTCGAAATCAGGTAATACTGAATTTAAAAATTCAATAAGATCTTTGTCAGAAGCAGGTTTTATTTCAAAAGGCACCTTCTCGCCGTGTACTTCCCGTATTTTAAGGAAAACGTCAGCAATAGGTACAGAATCGGCTTCGCCGTCTGTAAAAATGGAGACATCCTTCAAAACGGAAACTTTGGCAGTAGGGCCTATTAATGTCTTTTCTTTTTTTTCAGTCAGACTTTCGACAATGACTCCGGCACGCCCAGGTTTTAAAATTCTGAAAAGCCCGCTTTTTCCTGAAACATTGGCGATTTCCTTTAACACTTCCATGCTCATAAGCTAATGGTTGATCGTTTGATAGATAGTTAATACTGATTTTTAGCTAATTAATTATAAAGATTCAGGAGTTTATCCGAAACTGGTTTTCGACAGGGTTAATGAAGTACTGAAGTAGCTGCCATTTCTCTGACTGTCCGGATAATTCCGTCTACGTCGAATCCGCATTCCTTCTGGAGCTCAACCTGTTCACCATGTTCTATAAACCGGTCAGGAATCCCCATTCTTTTTATTTTGGCCGAATAACCATGGTCTGCCATGAATTCCAGTACCGCACTTCCCATACCCCCCTGTATACACCCGTCTTCAATCGTGATAATTTTGTCAAATCTGCCGAAGATGTCATGCAACATATCTTCATCAACAGGCTTGGCAAAACGCATATCATAATGTGCGGCAGAAATTCCCTCCTTAAGTAATTCCTGAAGAGCCTGTACGGCATAGTTACCAATATGTCCGATGGTCAGAACCGCCAGGTCGGCACCGTCTGAGATTTTCCTTCCTTTTCCCACCGGAATGGCTTCGAAAGGTTTTTTCCAGTCAGGCATCACCCCTTCACCCCGCGGATACCGTATAGAAAAAGCATGATTGCTCTCCTGGATCAGCGGTGTCTGTGCGGTATACATCAGGTTACGCAACTCCTGTTCATTCATAGGAGCGGAAACAATCATATTGGGAATGCAGCGCATGTAGGCGATATCGTACGCACCATGATGCGTGGCACCGTCGGCCCCGGCAAATCCGGCCCTGTCCAGGCAGAAAATCACGGGTAGTTCCTGAATACAGACATCATGAATGACCTGATCATAGGCCCGCTGCATGAATGTTGAATAGATATTGCAGTATACTACCTTTCCCTGAGTAGCCATTCCGGCTGAAAAAGTGACAGCGTGCTGCTCGGCAATCCCCACATCAAATGCTCTTTCGGGAATCGCTTTCATCATGATATTCAGCGATGATCCGGAAGGCATTGCCGGTGTAATGCCCACAATATTTTTATTATTCTCCGCAAGTTCAACAATCGTATGTCCGAAAACATCCTGATATTTCGGCGGCTGCGGGGTCGAGTAAACTTTCTTTTTGATTTCTCCGGTAATCTTATCGAACTTTCCGGGTGCATGCCATTTGGTCTGATCTTTTTCCGCCAGGCTATAACCTTTTCCTTTGACGGTCAGGCAGTGCAGCAGCTTCGGGCCGGGGATATTTTTCAGATCTTCCAGTACAGCAGTCAGATGATTGACATCATTACCATCAATGGGGCCAAAATAGCGCAGGCCCAGCGACTCGAACATATTGCTCTGCCGCATAAGGGCGCCTTTCAGCACGGTTTCAACTTTAGATACAATTTCCTGAGCGCTTTTACCGAAGCGGCTCATTTTGCCCAGCATATTCCAGACTTCATCTTTTACCTTGTTATAGGTAGTTGAAGTGGTAATGTCTGTCAGATATTCTTTTAAAGCACCCACATTCGGGTCAATGGCCATGCAATTGTCGTTCAGAACGATCAGCAGATTAGAATCGGTAGCTCCTGCATGATTCATCCCCTCAAATGCCATTCCGGCAGTCATGGCTCCGTCTCCGATAACCGCAATATGCTGCCTGCTTTTGTTATTTTCCAGTGAAGAACTGACCGCCATTCCAAGCGCAGCAGAGATGGATGTGGAAGAATGCCCAACACCAAAACTGTCGTACGGGCTTTCTTTGCGTTTGGGGAAGCCGGAAATACCGCCATACATGCGGTTGGTTCTGAAATTATCTTTTCTGCCTGTCAGGATTTTATGACCATAGGCCTGGTGACCTACATCCCATACTACCTGATCATCAGGCGTATTGAATACATAGTGTAATGCGACCGTCAGTTCAACAACGCCTAAACTGGCTCCGAAATGCCCTCCGTAAACGGACACATTATCGATAATAAACTGTCTCAGTTCATTACAAACCTGGGTCAACTGGGTAATATCCAGCTTTCTGAGATCCTCCGGCGAATCGATGCTCCTGAGTAACGGTCCTGGGGTAATGAGCATGTGGTCTTTTAAAATGATAATTTATCTGGTGTTTCTGTCAATTCAGTTGAATGAGCAAAGGTAAGAAAAGAATGATAATTGTCAGGCATTATTTGGTTATTGCTGGCTGGCCCTGAATAATTTTTGTTTCTCTTCTTTCGTCAGACTTTCATAACCCGACTTCGAAATTTTATCAAGAATGGAGTCTATTTCGTCCTGATCCGGTATTTCCGTAAATTTTTTCGACGGGTTAGGATTATTGGAATAGGGCGTTGAAACTGTACTCCGGTAAACGGATTTCTTCCGGTGCGTAACCTTTAACGGCGGACGTTTTCTGAAGAGATTATCCCATAATTCCATCAGGTAATATACGGGCCGGCCGAGGTCGGTGCCGTTATGTAAAAACCGGATAAAAAGATAACCGAACAGCGCGCCCCCAAGGTGGGCCAGGTTACCTCCGGCATTGGGACCAATGGATTGGGCAAATGACAGAATGATATAAAACAGGGCGATATATTTAATCCGGATAGGCCCTATGAAAATCAGGTGAAAGGTATAATTAGGCAGTAATGTGGAAGCTGCAACAGCAACTGCGAAAGCAGCACCTGAGGCTCCCAGTAATCTGGAACCGGCTACCATTTCCTGAAAATAAGGTACCAGATTATAAATGGCTATATAGGCAACACCTCCGATGATTCCACCCAGTACATATAGCGCGATCAGCCTTCTTGCACCCAGATATTCATCAATCAGCCGTCCGAACCAATACAGAAACAGCATATTGAAGAGAATATGGAACAGATCTTCATGCGTAAAGAAGTAGGTAATGAGTGTCCAGGGTTTATAAAGAAAAACCGGAATGCTCGAAGGCAGGATAATAAACTCTACAATGGAATGATAGATACCCGATGAACTACTTAACGTAAGGATCACCTTCAGCACCAGCAAACACAAAAATACAAACAGGTTGATCAGGATAATTTTGACCAACGCATTGTTTGTTTTATAAAATTCCCTTCGGAGCTCGTTAACAAAACCGCTCATATATTTCAATAATATTTAGTTCTCTGACTATTCCAGTATCGTAGCAGAATAAAGGCAAACAGCATACCGCCGATGTGGGCGAAATGCGCTACATTATCTGACTGGGCATTCTGGAATCCTGCATATAACTCATACAAGCCATAGAAAGTTACAAAATATTTTGCTTTAATCGGAAACGGGAAAAACAATAAAAATAATTCGGTGTTGGGAAAGAGCAGACCAAACGCCATCAGAATCCCGAAAATAGCACCGGATGCACCTACCATCGGGATATTGGCTTCTCTTACAAAGTCATTTCTCACCATTTCCACACTCGCCTGAATAAATCTCGAATCGGTCGGATGGTCTTCAAAGCGGTTAATGAAATCAAGGTTCAGCTCATAAAGACGGGAATTGTATCTGCTCAGATAGTCCAGCAATCCTTCCGGTGTAGGTGCGCTTATATAGGCATCCAGGGCTGTTTTGGCCTGTGCCATTTCAAAGTAACTGATCCCCCAGAAAAGCAGGCCGGCACCAATACCGGTAAACATATAGAAGAACAGGAATCTTTTCGATCCCCACATTCTTTCCAGTAAAGGGCCGAATATGAAAAGGCCGAACAGGTTTCCGAAAATATGTCCCCAGCCCGAATGCAAAAACATGTAGGTTACAAACTGATAAGGCTCAAAATAGGGAGAGAAATAAGAGAAAAGAGCAAACTGCCCGGAAAACCGCAGGCTGGAGTCCAGCAGGAATATCATCACATTGATGATCAGTAAGTTCCGGACAATCGGTGTAATTGCCATCATAGCGTATACTAAATTTTAGTTTTTAAATAGGGAGGCTACTTTTTCCATCGTTAATTTAACGATAACAGGTTCTCCTCCAGGGGTACGGTTGGGGTCGGATGTGCTGAATAACTGTGCTATAAAAGACTGAATCTCCAGCGTTGACAGTTTGACGTTATAGCGTGAAGCAAATTTTCTTGCCAGTGTTTTTGCCATGGTATCATGCTTGTTGATTTTCAGTTCCGAATAGTTGGATTTCAGCTGTTCCAGTAGTTCTTCAAACAGATTCTGTTCATTTTCATTGGGTAAAGCGGATGGGATACCTCTGATCACAAGCTCGCCCGGACCAATCTGATCAAATTCAAACCCAAGATTTCTGATATCATCTTTCATTTCATTCACGAGCATCAGGTCAGCCGCACTGATTCTGATGGTCTGAGGGAATAAAAGCTGCTGACTGCTTCCTTTATGGCTTTGCAGCATCTGACGGAACCGCTCAAACAATATGCGTTCATAAGCCGCTTTCTGACTGATCAGCATTAAGCCATCGCGGTGCTGGGAAATCAGATACCGGTTGTGCAGCTGAACTACTACCGGCAGATCCTCCATGGGGGTTACCCTGGGTTTGATCAGGTCGTTTACTTTGCTCGGCCGCATTACAGATTCCGGCGTAGCAGATGCTTTACTTTCAAAGGATGAAACCTGATCAAACCGTGCAGCCTGCTCATCCCGGTCGTGCGGGTAAAGTTTATTCCAGTCGGTCAGGCGTGAAGTGCCCTGTCCTGATGGTGCTATTCCCTGATTAATAGAGGACTGACGGGTAACAGTTTGTGGTTCAACCGGCATATTATCCCAGTCCTGGCGGATCGCCACTGGTTCAGGGTCATTATTCGCTCTGGCCTGGCTCAGGAAATTAACATTTTCATTGAAGTCAATAATGGGCGAAAGATGATACACCCCTACCGCTTTTTTGACCGCAGCCATCACAATGGCATAGACTGATCTTTCGTCATCAAATTTTATTTCTGTTTTGGTCGGATGGATGTTGATATCAATATGCTCAGGGTCAATATCCAGAAAAAGGACATAGAAAGGGTAGGAGCCTTCCGGAATGGTTCCTTCAAACGCACTGGTGACCGCATGATGCAGATAGCTGCTTTTGATATAGCGGTTATTGACAAAGAAAAACTGCTCACCGCGCGTTTTACGCGCGAATTCAGGTTTACCTATATACCCGTTTACATTAATATAAGAGGTTTCTTCCTGGCAGGCCGTCAGCTGATTGCGGTAGTTTTTACCGAATATATCAACGATACGCCGGGCTAATTTGGTCGCGGGCAGATTAAAAACATCGGTATCATTATGTTTCAAAGTAAAGGCGACTTCAGCATGTGAGATCGCGATCCGCTGAAATTCATCCAGAATATGCCGCATTTCCACCGAGTTGGTTTTGAGGAAATTACGGCGTGCAGGTACATTAAAAAAAAGATTTTTTACCTGAAAATTAGTGCCTGGGGCAGTCGCGACCGGCTCCTGCGTTTTCAGGTCCGACCCTTCTATACGAAGTAGGGTTCCTATTTCGTCATCATGCCTTCTGGTACGCACTTCCACCTGAGCCACGGCCGCAATGGAAGCCAGCGCTTCCCCGCGGAACCCCATGGTTCTTATTCTGAAAAGGTCGTCAGATGATTTGATTTTGGAAGTAGCATGTCTTTCAAAACTCATTCTGGCGTCAGTTTCAGACATTCCTGACCCGTCGTCAATGATTTGTATTAAAGTTCTTCCGGCATCCCTGATGATTACATCAATAGATTTACTTCCGGCGTCTATTGAATTTTCAAGTAGCTCTTTAATGACAGAAGAAGGTCGCTGAACAACTTCGCCCGCTGCAATCTGATTGGCGATGGAATCCGGTAATAAATTAATTATGTCTGATGATGCCATCCTTAAGTAACTTCTTTCCCTGTTTCTTTTTCACGTTAACAAATTAACGAATTATTTACGTGAGTGCCTCTATTATATTTCAGGAAATTGCGGAAGATGTTCAATCCTTTCCAATCCTGCCGTACCTTTTTGAAGGTTGAGGTTTTGAGTTGTTTTTCAACCTGTTTTATCTACCTCGGCATTGGCCTTCTTTCACAGCGTGGATTATAGCATGGCTGCTTCTTTAGGAGTCCGGGTATCCAAAGTACTGTATGAAAGCAGTCTGCAACTTTTCTCCCGGAAAGTTCTCAAAAAGCGGGGCGGATAAATAACAATGAACCGGATCCCGATTCACTAGTGCGAGCTCAAAAAACAAAAAACGGAAATCAGCCGGAATGAACTATTTTATGAATATACGGAATTTTGCTTTCGTGATATATTTTAATAAATTAGTAATACTTTGGTGATTTTCGGATTATATTTGTAACAAGTCGTACTTATATTACGTAATTATAGAAACATACAGAAATTTAATTCTAAAATATGAAGGCTTTAATTGCAAGAAAAGTGAATTTGGCAATGGCTGTGCAGTGGATTGTTTTTATGCCGGTTATTTTGCCTCTGTGTATAATTTTTGGAGCAGTACAAGGTGCTAGTTCCCTGGTACAGAAGATGATAAATTGCATGCTCGCTGATATTGAACCCAGAGAGTCGAGAGATCTTGTATGATCTGAGCAAAAAAGGAGAAGATCAGATCTTCCTGATTTGATTGATTCATGTAATTATTTTAAAGTTAGTATAGTACTTGTTCTATTTAATCGTTTCGATGATTCAGTAGAAATTTTTTCTGTCGTTTCCTTTTTCGGTAGCCAGCCTCTCCTTCAGAAACGATTTGATTACTTCCAGTCCTTTATTAAAATTAAGGTTGTTGTTAACAACAATATCTGCCTCTGCTTTCAATGGTTTGATAAATTTTTCATAAGTGGGCGATACATGATGTTCCCATCTGTATAATACATCGTTCAGGTCATAACCTCTTTCATTGTTGTCGCGCAGTATTCTTCGCTTGATTTTGAAATGTTCCTTGGCGTCTACAAATACTTTGAGATCAATCAGTTCTGATATTTCCGGGTAGTAAAATATAAAAAGTCCTTCTACAATGATAATGGGTGTCGGATGAAAATAGAGCTTTCGTTTAGGGGCGTTAGGGTTGTTGAAAGTATATTCGATGTGTTCTACCTTTTCTCCATTCCTCAGCTTTGTGATATGTTCTGCAAAGAGCATATAGTCAATGGTTTCGGGTAAATCAAAGTTCTCCACACCATTGTTGTCTCTCGGGATTTCATGAATAGGCTTATAATAATCGTCCTGTGACACATGACAGATTTCATCCTTCGTGAAGGAGCTTAAGAGACTGTGCATAAACAGGGTTTTTCCGGAAGCGCTGCCGCCCGTAATGCCGACAATGTAGGGTGTGATTAAATCGGTACTCATGGATTGTTGATAGAAATTATACAAACTAGTTGTTTAATATAGTCAGGTTTCTCAGATGCCTGTGGCAGTGATGACAATGCTCCGGCCGGAATCATGATTGCGATGCTCGCACAGATAAATTCCCTGCCAGGTTCCCAGATTCGGATAACCGTTGGTAATGGGAATAGTGACGGAACTTCCCAGAATGGAAGCCTTCAGATGTGCTGGCATATCATCAGGGCCCTCATCATTGTGCTGATAATAGGGCGCGTTTTCAGGAACGTACTGGTTAAAATGCGTCTCAAAATCTGCTCTTACAGTGGGATCTGCGTTTTCATTTATGGTAAGGCTGGCCGAGGTATGTTTGATAAATACATGCAACAGGCCCGTTTTTATAGTCCTTATTTCCGGTAAAGCATCCGTTACCACCGAAGTAATCAGATGAAATCCTCTGCGAAAGGGACGGAGCCTGATTTCCTTTTGAAAACAATTCATGATAATGCTTAATAGCTTTTGCTGGCAGAAACCTTATTCTACTTTAATAATAGCTGACCCTTTTCCTGAGCCTGTTCCACAGGCGCTTGTCACAGATTTAATAGTGAATTCATGGGTTTGTTCCGGTGCTACGGTAATCAGATACGGGTTCATGAAGGTACCGCTCACTGAGGTGCCGTCTGACAAGGTAAATGACCATGGTGGCAGACCGTTGGTAAAGCGTAGCCTCACACGTGTGAAACCGCCTTTGGATATAGTAGCATTACCACTGATATCACCAATAGCCGAGTTAGGGGCAATGACCTTTATTTCTCTGGACTGACTGTTCGCGACAGGTGATGTGGAGACGATCCGGATGGTTTGACTACTGATGGTGTCATTCTGGCCGGATGCCGTAATGCGGGCTTTCAAAACACCGTTTTCCAGCGTGGTCTGTAAATCCTTGAAATTCCCTTTTTTGTCAGCCATCTGCACCACAAACTTATTATTGGTATTAAATCTGCCGGATGTTTTCAGGGGTATTTCAATTTCAGCACCAGCACAAATGGTCGTCTGCACAGGAGATTCCATTACAATGGAAGGCGGAGGTGACTGCACGTCTACGGTTACAGTTCCGGAGAACTGTCCTACACCGCACATTCCACCTGCCGAATTGATTTTGTAGGTAGTGGTATATTTGGGTTTTACCTCAATTTTATGAGAGGAAGAGGAAATGTAGTTTTCAAAAGTTCCGTCAGACAACAGCACAAACCACGGACCGCCGCCTTTCAGATCGAAATTCAGGAATGCGCTTTCTCCGTCTTTAATTTTCAGATGGTCATTTTTGAGTGTGACAATTGCCGGAGAAGCAACGGTGACCTCTGCCTCTTCACTGAATACCACAGGATCGTTTGATGATACCCTGAGCTTGTATTTCCCTGGTACCAGGCCGGCCGGAATGTCAGCTACCAACGGACTTAATGTATCTGTTGAAGAGATGTTCTTAAAATCTCCGGATTTATCGGCGATCTGAACGGTGAAAGTATTTCCGGGCTTAAAAACGCCTGTTGCGCTGAAAGCTACCTGAAAAGGAATGCCGTTACAAACCTTAAATCCGTTTTCGGTTTCATTCAACGCGATGCGCGGAGCCGGGTTGGGGTCTACATTAACAATAACATTTCCTTTCGCAGTACCATTTCCACAGGCATTGGCAATGCCTGTAATGGAATAGGAAGTAATATGCGCAGGCTGTACCGAAAAATAATAGGGATTAGAGAAGGTCTGGGAAATATTAATGCTGTCGGATAATTGAAACGACCACGGCCCGTGACCGGTAAAACTGACCTTGAGCTGCGCCTGCTGACCCGGCATAATGCGGGTGGAGTTATAGCCGTCGGCAGAGAGAATCTGGGCAGTAGGACTTTCAAGCAAGCGGAATGACTGCATTGTGCCGGTGACTTTAGGACTTGATCCCACCACACGGATACTGTATAAATGCCCTCCCTTTTTATCAGCAGGAATAACGGCTTTGATCGGACCGCCTTTTACATGTTGTGAAACAGGGAAAACATTGCCTGCCGCATCAACTAGCTGGACCGAAAACTGATTGTCAGCATCAAATTCACCTTCGGTCTTAAAGGGGATTTCCACCGTGCTGCCGGGACAAACCGATAAATAACTGATATCTCCCGTAAAAATTCTGGGTATATAGTCTACACTGTCCTTCGAAAGGCTGTCTGCAGAAGACTGTGCTGCAGACAGGGAGGACAAGTTATATAAGCCAATGATAAAAAACGTAATCAGGGAATGGTGTATCAATTGTTTCATGTTGTGAATAAATTTGTCCCGGACTGAAGCATCCGCGAGGCGACTTTACATAGGAACCAACGTATTCCCGCGTAAAACAGGTATGATGTCGTATAAATCCTTTTGTAACGAGTAAGAGATGTCCTTATGGATACCCAGGCGCTGTAGTCGTCTGACGTGCGACGAATTGGCAACAAAAGAAAGCATATTATCCTTGCTTTGACAATAGAGCCGCTGGGCCATTAGCGCACTGTCTTCCTGTAGCATATATTCATTCATCAGTTCGTTAGACAGCGCACCGGCAAAAAGGGTGTCTTCCAGATTAGGGCGGCCTTTCCATCCGGCACACAGAACAACCACATCATATGGCTCTGTGCGAAGGTAAGCGGCGAGCGCCCCAAGATTCAGGAACGCACCGACCAGGACTTTCACTGCACCTGATTTCGCTTTCTGAATAGAAAGTGTTCCGTTTGTAGTAGTCATGGCTACTTTAGAACCGATCAGGTTTTCGTTCATAAAGCTGAAGGGTGAATTATCCAGGTCAAAACCATCCACTTTAACGGCATTTCTTTCCGCGGCAGCTATATAGCCTTGTTCCTGCAGCATCCTGCATTCTTCCACGGTCGAAACCGGGGTAATGCTTTTGATGCCGTGGGCAAGTCCGGTGACCATACATGAGGTAGCCCTGAAAATATCGGCTACCACTACAATACAATTATCCAGTTTGTGCTGACTCAGCAGATCGGGAGTCAGGCATATATCGAATTGCTTCATAAAGCCCGTTTGGCAGTAATTTTATTTAATGAAAGGAAGTTTTACTACAACGGCTTTCAGCAGACGTTCTCTTACTTTTACAAAAATCTCAGTACCCGGCTTACTGTATGCTTTGGGGATATATCCCATCCCGATTCCCTTCTGCAGCGTAGGCGATTGCCCGCCTGAGGTCACTTCGCCGATTTTTTCACCGGCTGCATTACATAACTCATAATGAGAACGGGGAATACCGCGGTCAATGAGCTCAAAAGCACTCAGCTTCCGGTTAACACCGTTTTCCTTCTGTTGCCGGAGGTTCTCAGAGTTGGTGAAATCTTTAGTGAATTTAGTAACCCAGCCCAGGCCGGCTTCAATCGGAGAGGTGGTGTCGTCAATGTCATTTCCATATAAGCAATAACCCATTTCCAACCTTAGTGTGTCCCTGGCCCCCAGCCCGATAGGTTTTATTCCGAATTCTTCACCTGCTTCAAAAATTGCCTTCCAGACAGACTCAGCTATCTCTGCGGGAATATAAACTTCAAATCCACCCGCACCGGTATATCCCGTGGCTGAGATCAGCACGTTCCCGTAGCCCGCTAATGTTCCCGTTTGAAAAGTATAATAAGGCATTTCAGCCAGAGGGATATCAGTCAGTTTCTGAAGCGTTTCCGCTGCCCTGGGGCCTTGTACTGCAAACAGACAGGTCTGATCAGAAATGTTTTCCATTACCGCGCCTTCTGTATTATACCGGCTGATCCAGTTCCAGTCTTTTTCAATATTGGAAGCATTCACAACGATCAGATATTCTTCTTCCCCTAGTTGATAGATGAGAAGGTCATCTACTACACCACCGTTTTCGTTGGGCAGATAACTATATTGTATTTTCCCATTCTGCAAAACAGAAGCATCATTGGCAGAAACACGCTGAATCAGGTCAAGGGCGTTTGGTCCGGATATTCTGAATTCTCCCATGTGAGATACGTCAAAGACGCCTGCGGAATTCCTTACTGTATGATGTTCGTCAAGATCCGAAGTATACCGGACAGGCATTTCAAAGCCAGCGAAAGGGACTATTTTGCCGCCCAGTTGCACATGCAAATCATGAAGTGGGATCGTTTTCATTCCTAAATGTTGTTCGTTAATATTCAATAAATCAGGTGAAAATTGAGGAGCTTTAAAAAAAGCAGCAATTCGGGTACAAAAGTAGGAAATCAAAAGGAAACCTTATCGTCCTTGACTGAAAGTTTATGTTTTGCTTTCCGTATTTGTTATAAGTTGTAATTCCTTATTTTTATTTCCTTATTTTTTTTGTTGTTTTACAATACTGATATCCGTATAAATCCGGAATCAGATAAAAATATACACACCTATAAAGATAAATTTATGAAATTTCCTCCCAGAGTACTGTCTGTAATAGGGACACGCCCTGATGCCATTAAAATGGCTCCGTTGATCCGCCTTTTAAATCTTCACCTGGGTGATCATCATAAAGTATGTAATACTGGTCAGCATGACGAACTGGTTGATGGTGTCCTGCTATTTTTCGACATACATCCTGATTATCATCTGAATCTGATGACCGGCAGACAGGATGTAATTGCGGTTGTCGGGAAAATAATTTTTGCCATTGCTCCGGTATTGGATGATTTTAAGCCGGATTGGGTATTGGTACATGGCGATACTGCTACCTGTCTGGGTGCAACACTGGTGGCATTTTACAGGAAAATCAGGATTGGTCATGTTGAAGCCGGTCTCCGTTCGGGGTCTTTAAGCGAACCTTTTCCGGAAGAATCCATACGTATCCTGACCGACCAGCTGGCGGAGGCGTGTTTTGTTCCTACAGATCTTTGCCGTAATCATTTATTACAATCCGGAAAACCTGAAAAAAATATTATTCATACCGGCAATACCGGAATTGACAGCCTTCTGCTGGCTTTGGAGAGGGCTCAGGAATTATCTGAGCATGTCAGTTCTGAAATCAGAGAATTGCTGAAGTCTGATGACAGACTTATACTACTTACCATTCATCGCCGTGAAAATCAGGGCGATCACCTTTTATCTGTTTGTGAGGCTATCAGACAGATTACCTCACGGCATAAAGATGCCAGAGTTTTATTGCCTTTACATCCGAATCCGGCTGTAAAGGACTGCCTTGTGAAAGAGTTAGCTCATGTTCCTGGTGTGGTTTTGTCGCCCCCACTGGATTACCCGGATTTTATCCTGGTTATGCAACGGTGTTTTATGGTTCTTACCGACTCGGGAGGGATTCAGGAAGAAGCTCCTGTACTGGGTAAACCGGTTTTGGTGCTGCGAAATCTGACAGAGAGGCAGGAGATGGTTATCTCAGGGAATGTTAAAATTACAGGTACATCTACGGATGCCATTGTAGAGGCTGTGAGCGGTATATGGGATGATGACATTGCTTACCTGAACATGGTACAGCCAGCCGGTGTATACGGCGACGGATCAGCCAGTGCGAAAATATTGGAATTTATCCTGAATAATTAAGGAAGCCGCAATCTGTTACTGTTTACTATGAAACTCCTCTATCTCTGTAATAACGACGGATCGGATCCTCGCATCAATAAAGAAATACGGACACTGTCCGGTGTTTTTGAAATTGATTATGTAGGTATGAAAAGCATGGACAGTACCTGTTTTGTCAGGCCCTATGTAGCCAATATCTTTATGATATCTGCAGGAAGGAGAAGTATTCCGGGGCTTGTCCGTTACTTTTTTCTGGTAATGCGGTTGCTGATGATGAACAGGTACCAATCGATTCATGTGATCAATGAGCCACTCCTGATACTGTGTTATCCCTTGTTATTCTTGAGCAGGGCTAATCTGGTACTGGATCTTTTTGATTCTTATTTTCTGCGGATCAGCCGTTCTGGTGACAGGTACCTGCTTTTGAAACGAATAGTGTATGGTGTGGCAGACAAGTTGATTGTAACGGATGAGCAACGCAGAAATCTGCTTCCGCAATTTGCGCGGAAAAAGGCGGTGGTGATTCAGAATTATCCGCCCCGGTTTAATGAGGCTATCCAAAAGATGAAACAGGAACCTGTATTGACGATCATGTATTATGGCTGGTTCGGAAAGCACAGAGGGACTGACCTGATTATAAAATTGTTAGCAGCCTCGGAAAATGTCAGGGTGATTATGGCCGGCTGGCCGGGAGATGAGGAAAGTAAAGCCTTGCTGTCACATCCTCGGATACAGTATTATGGTATTCTGGAGCAGGGAAAGGCGATCAGGCTGGCTGCTGAAAGGGCTGATTATATTTTATGTGTTTACAGACCGGTAAATGAAAATAACGTTTATGCGAGTCCTAATAAAATATTTGATGCCATCCAGGCAGGAATTCCGCTGATAATCAACAGAGAAGTTAATGTAGCAGAATGGGTATTCAGGAACCGGCTGGGATATGTGCTCGAATCGTATGAGCCTGAGGATATCGGAAGTGTACTGAAAAATCTGGAGATAAAGAAGGACGATTATCAATACAGTGAAAAATTGAAGACTGCTTTTATCTGGGAAAAGGTCGAAGAAAAGCTTCTTAACGCGCATCAGAATGAAGATACTTTTATGTACTAATCAATACGATACCATCTCCAACGGGCCGGTCAGGTTTGTTCATCTCATTCTGGGGAGTAATAAACCAGGGGGAGAGCATGAGATCAGGGTGCTTTCAGAAGATATTGCAGAAGAAATTTTCGGACTATACAAAGTTGAGATACCTGCCTGGCTGAGAGAAAGCATATTGAGCCAGCTGTGCAGAATGTGGTTTTATCACCGGAAAGCCATGGCTGTACGGAAGGTCTATCCTTTCGACGTAATGGTATATAATCATGCATTGGTAGGCTTGTGGAGTGCGTTAAGGTTCAAAAATACGGCAGGAATGTTCAATGACGAAGCGTATTCTTCTTTCCGCTGGCAAAAGGAGCGTCTTTCCCGATCCTGGTTGAAAAAAAGTATTTTCAGACAGGCGGAAAAAGCTATGTTCCGGATATGTGACAAGGTAATCGTGAATTCGGTATATCTCGAGAAAACCCTGAAATCGGCCTATGGCGATCGTAATAAGGTATTTGTGATGTATAAAGGGATTTCAGTTTCAGGGAAAATCCCGGAGCGAAAAAGCTTTGAAATGCCGGTAAACATTCTTTTCGTTAAAACCGATTATAAGGCCGGTGGCTTACAGGATCTCATCGCTGCCTTAAAAATGGTAGCCTTCCCGTTTAATCTTCATATTGCCGGGCCGCCTGCAAGGGAATATCGTCAGATCAGGACATGGCTTGAGAATGCCGGGATCATAAATGTAACCCGGTTGTATGGTTATAGGCCTCCTGAAAAGGTGGAGGATCTTATGAGAAAAGCTTCTGTTTTTTGTGTGCCGTCAAGGAGAGAGGCACTGGGAATGGCCAATATGGAAGCACTGGCTTGCGGATTACCGGTGGTCACGACGCAGGCTGGGGGTATTCCGGAAGTGCTGGATGACGGGAATAACGGTTGGATGGTACCTCCTGAAAACCCGTTACAGCTGGCGGCCATGTTAACAGCATGCGTGGAAAATGTAGGGCTGAGAGAAGAAAAAGCCAGAAACGGAATGAAGTATGTCAGGCGATTTTCGGAAAAACATATGCACGAACGGTTTATCAGTATTTTGAACGCAACTGATTAATGATCAAAGACAGGGTTTTTATATTCTTGATAGTGAATGCAATGCTGGTTATTGTGGGGTATGCCATGGCTATCTTCACATCCGGTGCTGCATTGGAAACCATGCAGTGGATCAAAGGATCTGTTTTATTTGCAGGGATTATCAATTTACTGACTTTACCTTACACGTTTTTAAAAAGAGCTGCCTGTTATTTTCAGCCTTATTTCATATTTGGCGTTTTTCTGTTGGCAACCGCAATCTATGCGGGGCAACCGGTTTACTCCTTTTTGCGGACATTAACGTTTTTGATTCCCTTTTGCTATATCTTCTTTTCTCTGGCTTTTTTAGTTTCCGGATATTCATTCAGTCAGGTATTAACGGCATTTTTGTACGCTGTCCATCTGATTTATTGTATTCCTGTTTTTTGCTTTCTGTTTTTTGGCCAGACGACTTCCTATATCAATTTATATTACATATCCACCGATCCTTATACTTCATTGGGTTTTGCCTCTAATCATTACGGGTGGGCTGGTTGTATTGTACTGGTGACAGGCTGGGATTTGCTGAGAAACCATCAGGGCCTTTCGCGGGCCGGTAAATATTACCTCGTTATCATGTCTCTGATTGCCGTTTATCTTATCCTGGCTTCTGGTAACCGCACCTCCTGGATTGTATTGCTGATCTGTACTATGACTGTTATTTTCTTCAATAGCCGGTTAGGTTTGTTAAGAAAAGCAGTTCTGTTGAGTATTCCGCTCGGGCTGGTGATCTGGCTGAGTCGTTTACCTGACTCGGCGGTTACTAACCGGTTGCAAAAAACGTATACGCAGATGGAAAGAGGAGAAAGCCGCATAGCCCGGGCGATAACTTCCGCACAATATGCCAACACCAATCTGCAGGTATGGATGACAGGTTGGGGGATGTTTTCTCCTCCGGCAAGTCTGATGAAAAGTATGCATAATTCTTATTTCGAAGTGCTATTCGGAGCTGGTTTGCCGGCTTTTTGCTACTTTTTGTGGCATTTTGTTATTCTGCCATGTAAGAATTTATACCGGTATTTCTCTCGTCAGTACCTTTTTCTGATACCTGTCATCATCATTCCGTTTTTTGAGAGTAACCTTACCGGCGGACAGTTCCTGTTTTTTCCGTGGTTTGTGTTTACGCTGATGACGGGACTTTACCGGTCAGATATTAGAACTACAGAGCTGTTTTTTGAAAAACAGGCTCAGCCAGAGAAAATCGAAGGTAAGGCTTACGATTGATTCCGGGCTGTTTTTTTGCTGTAAAAGTGGATAGGATGCCCTAAATAAACAAAGGCATGGAAAGTTTCCACGCCCTGTTTAACACTATACACACACTATATATCTTTAAAAACGTTAAATCATGCTTAATAATATTCTCTCTATTCCTGAGAGAAGATTTAGAATGAGTACAAAATTACGAAATAATAAGTATTTAAGTGTCGTATCCATTTAAAAAAATATAATGAATGTTTATTTTGAAAGTATAAAAGGCAGATAGTCAACATTATATGGATATGAATAATGTGTTTTTCTATGAACAGTGCCTGATAAAATTTAGTAAAATATCAGATTATATGCGTCTTCTATATTGGAAATATATATAGAATAATCTCTATACTAAAACAAGAGTTTGTTTTAGTATTCGTGCCAGTATGATGAAAGCCTGATCTGAACCTGGTGTCCGACCGGAAAACGCAAATAATCTGTAAAGGTGACAGATGCAAAAGAGGATATACATGTTTTAAAACGATGATCTTCGAAAATAAGTACCTCCAACACATGTAGCAGATTGTGATTATAAAGGAAACCTCCACAGTTACCTGACAGGGCGGCAAGCGAAAATATAGTTACGTATATTATATATCGTATTTGATAAAGCGGGCCTGTAAGAGGTGGCATTGCTAAATGTCCTCCTTTCCTTTCAATTATATTTTATGGCAGGTAACTGGTAGACAACCAGTCTTTTGATCTGCTGCTATTGCTATCAGATGGGTGAGCTTAGGGCAGAATCAGGAAACAAGCAGAAGTATGGGTTGAAATTTTTCCGTAGTTGACTTACGGTTAAAGTCCATGGAAATGCTATAAACGCCTATTGAATCCGGAGGAATGACCAGAAATATAACTATCACCTTCCATAGAATAGAGATAAAATAGATTCTATTTTAGAGAAATGGCCTGATTTCTATTATTCATTAATTTATAAAAATAAATGAAATATTTATATAAAATATTGATTTTATTATGACTATTTTTACTTTTGTATATAAAAATATGATTTTTTTATGCCATTTTTTCACCCCTAAAAAAGCTCATTTATGCAGAGAATTTTATTTTTTATACTGTTCAACTTATGTTGTAACAGTATTTTTGCACAGACATTCACCATTACCGGGAACGTATATAACGATCCCGATGCTGGTTCGATAAATGGCAGTGCAAGTCCGTTTTCATTGCCTCCGGAAAACCTTCAGGTAGTTTTGATTAAAGTACCCGAAGCAACAATATTCCGTACTGCCGCTGTCAGTTATATTGATGGCTCGTTTACCTTTTCATCTGTACCTGAGGGCAGCTATTATGCAATGGTGATAACCCCTAACGCCAATACTCTTATGGGTGCTACAGCACCACCGGCAGTTTTAGAAACGGGCTGGACACGAACTGGGGAGTCTTTGGAGTCAAACGGTGATCCTGATGCTTTAATAGATGGAAAAACAGAGATCATTACGGTAACTGGAAGTAACATTTCCGATGTAAAATTCGGCATTCAGGAAAGGCCTTTTGCCCGTAATAAAATGAATAACCTGTTTGACAATACTGTTACCGGTCCTGAGCTGTTATCTGTAAATACAGGATCTGTATTCGGGCCCGGAAGTTCTGATATATTGGAAGGTGCTGATTATGGAGGTGGGTTCATTACTCATTATACCATTAATGTGTTGCCAAAATACGGCACATTATACCTGGGAAGTACAGAGGTTACCTCACTTGCACAGGTAGCATCATTAACCCCGGCAACGTTTTCTTCACTTGCATATCTGCCTCATTCTACTGCTTTAGCTCATGAGCAGGACTTTTTTACTTATTATGTAACCGATAATGCTTCTACAAAATCCAACAATGCTACGTATGTAATTCCCTTTCCCCTGCTGGATGGGGATGGCGATACGTATGCCAACCGTACCGACCTTGATGATGATAATGATGGGATAACGGATGTGGACGAATGCCCGTTGAATGACTTAGGGAACTTATCAATGTCCTATTTGAACAATGAATTCACTTCTATCAAGCCATCGCACTTTGGCTATTCCATTGAACACAATACGGGACTGAACCTTTCTGCTGATCTGAGCCATCTTTTTGGCTATCAGCTAAATTCAGGTGCTGTTATCGTGACAGTTTCTAATGCCAATACGCACCCAACGGCAGATGAGTTCTATGTAAATGATTCTACAGGGGCGTCTCAATGGACTATTTCCGGCACAGTGGGTTCCTATACAGCTATTGAGCATGGACAAGAATACTTCAGCTACGATACCCGGACTATTACACTTTTGAATAGTGGAACAATTCAACCATATCATGTTATGTGGCAGGAGCAGGACGATGAGGAGCAGGAGAACTGGTCTTTTGGTAATAACGGATACAGCTGGTGGCTTACCAATGATAATCCTGCTACCAACCCGAGCAGTGTCGGACTATTGGCAATAGCGCTTACTGATCCGGGGCCTAAATATTTTCAGGTCGCTTCTACGGCTAATAACCGTGATGAATGGGCTACCTATTTTATCCGTATATTACCGGAATGTGATTATGATATGGACGGCATTCCGAACCGTCTGGATCTTGATTCTGATAATGATGGCTGTCTGGATGCTTTGGAAGGAAGCGTAGGTTTTGACTATACAGGTATAGATGATGCCGGGGGAACAGTTTGGGCAGGTACGGGCTCACCCGCTGAAAACCAAAATCTATGTGCTGATGTTAATTGTGTAGATACCAATGGTATACCGCTTACAGCAGCGGGCGGGCAAACTCCCGATGAAACATATAATGAAGAGCAAATGTCGGAGGCCTGCAAAATTGCAATGCCGGTCACACTGGTAGCATTTAATGTACACAAAGTGGAGCAGAAAGCGTTGCTCGTATGGACAACTGTAAGTGAATATAACAGTAAAGGATTTGATATAGAAAGAAGCACCGATGGAAGAAACTGGATGAATATAGGTTTTACTGTCAGCCAATCTGAAAATGGCAATAGTCATGTACAATCAGCGTATACCTTTACCGATAACGCACCTGCCGGCGGTCAGAACTTATATCGTTTGAAACAGACAGATTTAGATGGTAAATTTGAATATAGTCATGCCCGTGCTGTGTGGTTCGAGAATATAAGTAACATCAGTATTTATCCTAATCCTGTCAGTAATACTTTGAATATCAAAAGATTGAAGGGGAATGAAAATATTCGTATTTATGATGTAACAGGAAGGTTGTTGATTCAGCAAAAAGCAGAAAACACAAGCCCAACTATTTCATTAGATCAATTGGGGGCGGGAGTTTATTTCCTCTCTATTACCGGAGCAGATGGTACCATATCGTCACATAAAGTCATAAAAAACAAATAATACCTTAGCATCTTAAAACGAAAATAAAGCAATAAAGGTGTCTGATGTAAATAGAGGTTACATTCTTTGAAGCAACAGAACTTTAAAGAAATAAACCCGACAGGCACCTTTATATAGTAAACCTTACAGTCGGATAATGACAGGTATTTCAAAATTATTGAATCCGGTTGCTGAATACTTCTTAAATTGCATCATCATTTGAACAATAATTTTCAGGTGCTTAAGATCGTACATCCAGGTAAGAAAAGTATATGCGGATAGACCAGGAAACAGTTGACAGAATCAAACAGTCTGTTGATATAGTGGAGGTAATTGGTGATTTTGTTTCTCTGAAAAAACGGGGAGCCAATTATATGGCCTGTTGTCCGTTTCATGGGGAGAAAACACCGTCATTCAATGTGAATCCTGCCCGGCAGATTTATAAGTGCTTTGGCTGTGGTGCCGCAGGCGACGCTATTAAATTTGTGATGGATATAGATGGTATAGGCTATGTGGAATCGCTGCGGTATCTGGCGCAGAAATATCAGATTGAGGTTCAGGAAGAAGAGGTTACCGATGAAGAATTCGTGCGGCAGAATGAAAGGGAAAGCCTCTACATAGTGCTTAATTTTGCTAAGGAGTTTTTTAACCATCAGCTCAGTAATGACGCGGGGGCTGCCATAGGTCTGAGTTATTTCCGGGAAAGAGGGTATGACGACAGCACCATCCGGAGGTTTGAACTGGGATATAGTCCTGATGAATGGGATGCTTTTCTGAAAGAAGCTACTGCGAAAGGGTACCCTCCGGAATTGCTTGAAAAAGCTGGTTTGATCGTCAGGAAAGATAACGGAAAGTCGGAAGGGTATGACCGTTTCCGGGGAAGGGTGATCTTTCCGATACATAATGTGGCCGGGAAAGTAATCGCTTTTGGTGCCCGGATCCTGAAAACCGATAAATCCAAAAACGCTCCCAAATATCTGAATTCCCCTGAAACTGACGTATATCATAAGAGCGAGGTTTTGTACGGGATTTTTCAGGCCAGGAACGAAATAAGACAACAGGATATATGCTTTCTGGTGGAAGGTTATACGGATGTCATTACCCTGCACAGAGCGGGAATTGAGAATGTCGTAGCTTCGTCCGGAACTTCGCTGACCGTAGAGCAGATCAGGTTGATCGGGAGGTTCACTAAAAATATTACCATTCTTTACGATGGCGATAAAGCTGGAATCAAGGCTGCCCTGCGTGGATTGGACCTGGTACTGGAAGAAGGCCTGAACGTTAGTATTGTGGCACTGCCGGATGGAGAAGATCCTGACAGCTTTGCCAAAAATGTAGGTGGTGAGGCATTTAAGGAATATATCAGAGCGCATACCCGTGATTTTATTTCCTATAAGACTGAAATACTACTGGCAGATGTCGGCGATGATCCCTTTAAAAAGGCTGCGCTCATCAATGATGTAGTTCAGAGTATCACCAAAATACCCGGTTCTATAACCAGACAGGTGTTTTTCCGGAAAACCTCTGAATTGCTGGGCATTGAAGAGCAGGTGCTGATTACGGAAGCGAACAAGCTGATCCGTAAAAATGCAGAGCAGCCCAAAGAACCCAGAAGAAGCGGCCCGGTACCTGACGGACCGGCAGAAATGCCCTTTTCTCCGGAAGTATTGCCTCCGGTAGTTCCCGAAAAAAAGGAAACCGAATGGGTTGATCCGGTTTCTATTCACGAAGAAGAATGTATTCGTTTACTGATTAACTACGGAAAGAATGAACTCGAACCCGGGATCACGCTTTGCCATTATATGTTAAGTGAACTTTCTGATATAGATTTTAAGGTATCTGTATATCAGGAGGTTATTGAGATTTTCAGAAGCCATTTTTTGCAGAACACAATCCCGGATACTGATTATTTTTTGCAGCATCCGGATATTACCCTGAAAAACAGAGCCATTGATATGGTCACTACCCGTCACCAGGTAAGTGAGTTATGGACATCCAGATACGAAATTTATATACCAACCGAGCAGGACAAGCTGGCGGATCTGGCCTTTACCAATATCCTGAGAATTAAAAAGGGCCATAATGACCTCATTCTGAAAGGTATTTCTGAGCAGCTGAAATCGGCCGGAACCGAAGAAGAAACCGACAGGCTACTGGAGCTGTTTATGAATCACAAAGCCATTGAGAAAGAAATCGCGACACTTTTAGGAACGGTTATTTCTGCCTGATCATCAAAATAAAAGACCGAAAGGATATTCTGAATTCTTTCGGTCTTTTATGATTGGAATGTTATTCAACCCACTTTATTTTCTCTTCAAACGGCCTTCTTCTTGCTTCAATCCGAGGCGCTTTATGGTATCCCATGTAAAAGAGCCCCAGGCATTTCTGGGCTGGTGTCAGATTCAGGAATTCGTCCATTTCAGTAATGGTTCCCGGCGTGCTCCAGTAAGCTCCGATCCGGTAAGCAGTAGCCGTAAGCCACATATTCTGTACCGCACAGGCCACTGAAGCCACTTCTTCCCATTCCGGTACTTTATCGGGATGAACTTCCATGACAATCGCAATAACGCACGATGCTTTCAGGATTTTTTCCCTGACCGCATCATATTTGGCCTGATCAAACGAGGTCGGCGCCGTGGTAATCTGATACAAACGGGCCATTTCATCGGCAAGCCGGGTAAGGCCTTCTCCTCTGAAAATTACAAAACGCCAGGGTTCTGTAACACGGTGAGTAGGGGCATAATTGGCATTATGTACTATTTGCTGTATGATATCACGTGGTATTTCTTCCGGAATATAGCTGGGTGGGAAAATACTACGTCGTTCTTTAATAACTTCATTAATAATAATCTGCTTTTCTTCCATTTTTAATAATTCAAATTTCCTGAAATAAGGCCTTATTCGGCGTCACTAATATAGGATGATTTAGGCATGAAAAATAATCTGACATTTAAAATAGAACTTTTATAAATCGTAGAAATATTTCAGGGCAGATAAGCCTGTAATTCTTTAGCCAGAAAATTTCCGGCAATTTTGTTTCCATAAATATTCCAATGCGTATCCAATGGTTTATACAGGGTTTCTGTCCGGTGACTGGCAAGCTCATCATATAAGTCGATAAATGGAATTCCCTGGCTTTGCAAAAAATGATGTAACATATGATTAGGCTGTAACCAGTCAATTTCATACCCGGGATTCTGAACAGCAAGATTTTTGGCCAGTTGTTGTTGCAGGCCTGCATTGAGTTGTGACTCGTCAGGCAGAATGGCTACGACAAGGCGGATATTCTTTTTCTTACATACCTCCATAATTCTGATGAGGTTGGTTTGGGTATCCTGAAATTTCAGGTCCATATCAGGGTGATCCTTCAGATAGATAGAAGCACGCTCTGTTTGTATCTTGATGAAGGTTTTTTCTTCCATGGTAGCACAGGTATCACAATAATCACGCCTGTCGGATGAACTGCTCAGGTTAAAGTCCTTACCCAACCCGGCCCATATTTTGTAGCTGAAATAGAGTATTTCACCTGTTTTGAAATATTTTTTCAGGAAATTTCTTCTTTGTGAATAGTAAAATTCAGTGAGGTCATTGCCTATAAAGAAATTGAGCAGAACCATGTCAGGTTCCAGCGGTAATGCTTCTGTTACCAGTATTTCCAGATATTCCTGCGGAGACGTGTTGGGTATACCCATATTATAAATTTCTACTGGTTGATGCTGCCATTGGGTTTTGAGTAAATCTTCGGAAAGTGTGATATACGCATCTTCATACGGAACCACAGCAAAGGTGAAAGAATCACCAATTGCTGCAATCCGATAGGTATCCTTTTGTTTAGGAACAAACTCTACATCCTTATATCCGTCAGAGTTGATGCTGAATCCGAAGAACGAACTGTGAGGGGCACTTTTATATTGTGTATAATTATTGCTGAAAAAAATTGGGATGGGTTGTACAAATACGAAAAGTTGAATACAGATTTCAATCAGGATCCCGAAAAGAAACAACAGGATGATTGTAAAGAGTGTTTTTCTAAAAAAACTATGTTGTTTCATGTGGATATAGTACGTTGACAGATAAAGGATTGAATTTATTTTATACAAATTTGATTAAAATATTGAAAATTAATAATGGTATAGTTCAGTTTGGTGAATATTTAATAAATTTGATAAAGAATCGCATAACCATATCTGTCCGGGAAATCATGAGACTATGCTGTTTTGGTATATTGCTCTTTCAGATTTTGCAGCTTAATGCACAGCCGCATATCAGCCCGCGGATGGATCTTCAGTCTGACCTTATCGCCTTTGCTGGTCATAAAACCCTGTTTTCTTTGAAAACGGGAGGGCTGGCGAAACTGCCGGATGATTATTCGTCTGATTTAAAACTCAGTCCTGAAGTAAATCTCACAACAATACGGTATGATACATTGACAGCCGGACTGAATCTGAATTTTTTTCGCCGGCCGCTGAAAACCCCATCAGGGAAAAATGAAAAAATTGAACCCTTCAGCGTATTGAAAAATGGCGGAAAAAGGAAAGGAAGCGGTTATCTGAAATCTGACAGTACCCTGAATAAGCTGGAAGATCTTGCTTCTGTAACCGATACTTTACGCATAAAACGGATCATTCTGAATGGGATTAACCTTACTGAAATTCCTCAGACGATCTATCGTTTCAAAAATGTGGAGGAAATTTTTCTTAACAAAAACCAGCTTACGTCTGTTCGTCTTGACTTTTCAAGGTTAACCAAACTCAGGCAGTTGCACCTTCAGGAAAACCTTCTCACCAATAATCAGGTTCATTTATCGGAAAATAAATGTCTGCAGGTACTCAATCTCAACAGAAACAAGCTGACGGACATTCCTGAGGAGGTAAAGAATTGTAAAAGACTGAGACATCTGCATCTGGCGGCCAATCAGCTCTCAGAACTCAGTGACCAGAGTTTTAAAAGGATAAGAAAAATAGAAAACCTTAACTTTTACAGGACAAACCTGACAGGTATTCCGGCGGGGATCCGTAAAATCAGGAAAGTACAGATTCTGGATTTATATCATAATCAGCTGCGGGAAATTCCGTCCCAGGTAACCAGGCTCAGACATTTAACCCACCTGGCGGTTTCGTATAATACTTTAACAGCATTACCTGTCAGAATAGGAAAGCTGAAAAAGCTGCATACAGTTTATGCTCACCACAACCAGTTAAGCGAGTTGCCGCAAAGTATTACCCGGCTGAAGGATCTTAAAATACTGGATATCGGATTTAATGCCTTCAGTGATTTCCCTCAGGAGATTATGTCCTTCCGGAATCTTATTGAACTGGATCTTTCGTCTAATAATTTCAGCGAGTTTCCTGAAGAACTTCTGCGGTTACCTCCGGTCAAGAAGCTGTATTTAGGCGGAAACCCGTTCCTTCTGAAGCAAAGTAAACGTGACACCCTGCAATGGGATGCCCTGAAAGAAAAGAGGATTCAGGTGTTTTACTGAATCCCGGTAGTTATCATATTTTATTTTCGCCCGAAATCAGCCGGATTTTCCCCCCAGTATTTGGTTTCCCATTTCAGGATAGGATTTGAATAGGTGTTGCCGGCCAGCCATCGCTCGGCTCTCTGAAGCAGTTCAAAAACGATTTTATTTTCAGGGGTAACTTCCAGCTTCGTATTGGCGTGTTTTTTCTTTACCCACCCGATAGCGGTTTTGGAATCGGAGTATACAGGAATAGTGCTCTTATAGTTTTTCAGATAGGCGAGGGCATGCACAATAGCCAGAAACTCACCGATATTGTTAGTAGCCTGAGGAAACGGTCCCTGCAGAAAAATGCGTTCGCCGGTCTTGTAATAAATTCCCTGGTATTCCATGTCTCCGGTAGCGGTATTCCATGCCGCATCCACAACCATACTGTCACGAACGGGCTGGCCCACTGAAGCGGGGGAAGGTAATAAAGCCTGCGTGGTGGAGTTTTTTTTTGAAATAAATTCCCAGTAATTCCGCTTAATGGCTGCTTCCGCTTCTGTTAAGGTATCAAAAGCTTTATACCGGGCTTTTTCAAATCCTTTGATCTGTTCTTCACAATCTTTCCAGTTGGTAAAAACACCGCTTTGGCGTCCTACCCAAACCACATAAAACTTATTTTTCTTCGCCATATTCAATCATTCAGGCCTTTTCTTCCCAAACCCGGCATACATTGATAATTACTTCTGTCGCCTTTTCCATATCCTGGACACTGACCCACTCCAGCCTGGAATGAAAAGCATGCTCACCGGCGAATATATTAGGACAGGGAAGTCCCATAAAGGATAACCTGGAGCCGTCGGTACCTCCGCGGATACTCCGGCAGGTAGGAGTGAGTCCGGATCTTTCCATGGCCAGCAAAGCATTTTCCACAAGCCGGGGATACTGATCCAGTATCTCTTTCATATTCCGGTATTGTTCCTGCACATCAAATGTATAGCTTGAATTAGGGTAACGTACCATTACCTGATCCGTCAGCATTCTGAGATAATTTTCTTTTTCAGACAGGCCGTCCTCGCTGAAATCGCGGATAATAAAATCTACGATTGTTTTCTCCTGAATCCCCCTGACTGATACCGGATGTATAAAGCCCTCCATATTTTCCGTCGTTTCGGGTGAAAGGCGGTCTTTGGGCAGGGTAGCCAGCAGATCTGCCGCTATTTTCAGGGAGTTTTCCAGCTTGCCTTTTCCAAAGCCCGGATGTGTACTTACTCCTTCAATGGTGATCGTGACGGCATCAGCTGAAAAAGTTTCATTTTCAAGCGTACCCACCGTTTCGCCATCAACCGTATAGGCAAAATCTGCTCCCAGTTTATCAAGGTCTGCTTTTTCTGTTCCTCTGCCGACTTCTTCATCCGGCGTGAAAAGAATCCTGATGGCCCCGTGCTGAATTTCGGGATGTTCCATCAGATACTGCGCTGCGGCCATGATTTCAGCCACTCCCGCTTTGTTATCGGCTCCCAGCAGGGTAGTACCGCTTGCCGTAACAATATCATGCCCGATCTGATCTTTCAGATCAGGATGTTCTTCCGGTTTTATGATTTGCAGCGGGTCATCAGGTAATATGATATCACTGCCATCCCAATTGCGGTGAACAATTGGCTTTACGTTTTTTCCTGATACGTCAGGCGAGGTATCCACATGAGAGCAAAAGCAGATCACCGGGACATTGCTTTTAGGGCTTGTCGGCGGAATGGTGGCGTATACATAACCAAATTCATCTGCATGGGCATCTGTAATACCCATGGCCTGCAACTCGGCGGCCAGTAAAGAGCTCAGATCCTTCTGCCGGGCTGTGGAAGGAAAGCAGCTGGCTTCCGGGTCAGACTGCGTATCGATCTGTACATATCGCAGAAAACGTTCAAGAACGGAATACATAGCGGGCCTGAATTTATTCGTTGATAATACCGGCCAGGTCAGCCGGCGAGTAGTTTATATTTTTCAATGTTTTGTTATCGGCGGTTCTGAAGACAAGGTATTTGCCGGCATCTTCTTTGTAGTAACATGCAGTACCTTTTGCTTCATAATGAGCAACGGTTGCTTCGGCTTCTTCTATGGTATTGCAGGCTTTTGACATATTAGACCGTTGTACTTCATCGAATAAGGCACGGAATTTCTCACCCAGACCAAATTCCAGTACGGCACCGGACAAAACGTACTGAAGATCACAAAGGGCGTCAGCCACTTCTACAATATCTTTTTCAAGAATGGCTACTTCCAGTTCTTTCAGTTCTTCTGCCAGTAATGCCACACGCAGGCGGGCGCGCTCTTCTGAAGGAATCTGTGGTGTATCTAATACCGGGTGCTTAAATGTACGGTGAAATTCGGCGACCTGATTCAGACTGTCTATAGATTGCATATGCGTTGAAATATCGGTGATGGTTTATGCTGATTAATTTTATTTTCAAATGTAAAGGTAGGAATGAATACGTAACTTTGGACAATAAAAATCAGCGGGGGCGAGAGGTTGTTTTTGTCTGGCCGGAATGCATATCAGAAGATCAATGCACTGTTAAATCCGGTTCTGTCGTCTGATTTTCAGGGAAATTACAGGCCAGCAAAGCGAATTGTTTGAGTTCTTGTATCGTTTATAAAATCATTAAATAACAGTGTATGGAATACAGAAAACTGGGAAATTCAAATCTTGAAGTATCCGTAATCACCTTTGGTGCCTGGGCAGCCGGTGGCTGGATGTGGGGTGGGAATGAACAGCACGATGCAGAGGAAGCCATCCGTGCTTCTTATGATCTGGGTGTTACTTCAATTGACACCGCGCCGGTATACGGTCAGGGTGAAAGTGAGGAAATTGTGGGCCGGGCGATTAAAGGCCTTCCCCGGGATAAAGTGCAGATCCTGACCAAATACGGAATGCGGTGGGATATGGCCAAAGGTGATTTTGCCTTTAAGAGTATGAATAACCAGGGACAGCCGATTGATGTATACCGATATGCCGGTAAAGAAAGCATTATGCTGGAGGTTGAAAAAAGCCTGAAGCGGCTGGATACGGATTATATTGATCTGTATCAGATTCACTGGCCTGATACCACAACACCGATTCAGGAAACCATGGAAGCGGTTGACAGGCTGATACAGGAAGGGAAAATCAGATATGCCGGTGTCTGTAATTATAATGCCGGGCAACTGGCCGAAGCACTGAAATACATTCCGCTGGTATCGGACCAGGTGCCTTACAGTATGGTCAAAAGAGGAATTGAAGGTGAAGTAGTTCCTTTCTGCCTTGAAAATAACCTTTCGGTGCTGGCTTATAGTCCGATGGAAAGAGGTTTGTTAACCGGAAAAATCAAACCCGGGCACCAGTTTGCTGAAGGAGATCACCGTGTCAATCTTCCTTATTTCAAAGACTCCAATATCACACGTGTTAACCATTTCCTGGAGAAGATCAGACCACTGGCAGAAGAAAAAGGGGCAACTTTGTCACAGCTGGTACTGGCATGGACGATTCGCCGCGCGGGGATCACGATCGCGCTGGCAGGTGCACGCAACGCAGAACAGGCCCGGGCCAACGCGCTGGCCGCTGATATTCAGTTGTCAGAAGAAGAAATGAAGTTGATTACGGACGAACTGAATCAGTTGTCTCTCGATCTTTAACAAAGAAAGCCCGTCTGCAGTGGCGGGCTTTCCTGTGGAGCATAACGCAGGTCAGACCAGCGTAGCTTCCAATGTGATTTCTGCATTCAGAAGCACGGAAATCGGACAGTCTTTTTTAGCAGTTTCTGCTGCTTTGGTAAACTCTTCAGCAGAAATGCCGGGAACAGTTGCTTTTAATACCAGGTGGCTTTTGGTAACAGCTCCTTTGGAAGGATCCAGGCCAATGGTTGCTGTGACGTCAAGTTCATCGGCGGTGAAACCTGCTTCATTGAGTACAAAACTGAGTTTCATAGCGTAACAACCGGCATGTGCTGCGGCAACGAGTTCTTCAGGATTGGTACCGATGCCGTCAGCGAAACGGGTATTGAAAGAATATTGCGTTTTGTTCAAAACAGTACTTTGTGTTGTTAATACACCATTTCCGTCTTTCCCGCTGCCATTCCAGACGGCATTTGCTTTACGATTGATCATAATGATAGTTAATTTTAAAAGGTATGGTTGAAAACTTTAATTGAAAATCGTCTTTTTAACAGTTGCAGGGTAGCATTTGTTAGAAAACCGCGATATTTTCAAAAGTAGCCAACAAATTTGTTTTATTTGGCGTTACTTCTACAATGTAACAAATTTTTATGAAATTATTAAACCATTTAATCCGCTGAATGTCTATGCAAATGTATTGTAACCAAAACTTGAATGCCATGAAAAAGATAATGTTAATGTTTGTATTGCTTTCCAGTGCGTTTTTTTACGGATGCGAAGGGCCGGCGGGACCTATCGGGCCTGAAGGCCAACCCGGCGCACCTGGCCCGGAAAGCATTGTTTTTGATATTCAGGGGAATCTGAATGCGGCCAATGAGTATTCTTTGTATTACGAATTTCCGCAGTCTGTTGAGGTATTCGAGTCGGATGCGGTACTCATTTACCGCTTATGGGGACAGCAGGAAATTCCGGGCGATGCTCCGGCTGATGTATGGCGTTTAATGCCTGTTACGGCATTTGTGAATGACGGCTTCATACAGTACAGTTTTGATCATACATTTATGGACCTTAGTGTATTCCTTGACGGGAATGTGCCCTTGGCTAATCTGGGTGGGAACTGGCTTAATAATCAGGTTTTCAGGGTTGTGATTATTCCGGGTTATTTTACCAATGCGGGCAGGACCAGTCTTGACGAATTCAAGGATTACAGTGAAGTGAAGAAGCAATTTGATCTGAAAGATGAAAATGTAGCCCGTGTAGCAGCAACGGCTAAAAAGTAATTTCTGTATATTGAAAAAAGCAGCTGACCGTTTACCGGCCAGCTGCTTTTGGTTTTACTACAGAATATACCGTGTGGAAAGGAAATTGGAATGATGATTATGAACAATCTCATTAATCAGATCCTTGTTATCCCTGGTTTGCTTCGTAGCTACAATGGTACGGATGGAAAAAGACCGGAGCGCTGCCGTTACTGACAGGGTTCCCTCGGCCGAGTCTTTTCTTCCGGTAAAGGGGAAGGTATCAGGCCCGCGCTGGCATTGCACATTGATGTTGACACGGGATACCTGGTTTACGGTGACGTCTATCAGGGCGGTAATCTGGTCGATGTCACGGCCGAAAATGGAAACCTGCTGTCCGTGGGACGATTGGGTAATATACTCCAGTGGTTCCTCGAGGCTGTCAAACACAGCTACCGGCACTACCGGGCCGAATTGTTCTTCCGTCCAGATCCGCATGGAAGCATTCACCGGATATAATAAAGCAGGACAGAAAACAGACTTGAAATGTTGCCCTCCGCGTTCATTCAGCACCGAAGCTCCGTGCTGAATGGCGTCTTCGATCAGTTCCGTCAGATATTGAGGCTTACCCGGTTCAGGCAGAGGAGTGATTTTCACACCTTTATCCCAGATCATCCCGATTTTCAACGCATCCATCTGTTCTGCAATGCGACGGTTAAACTCATCGGCAACGGAACGATGCACAAAAATAATTTTCAGTGCAGTACAGCGCTGACCGTTGAAGGACAAGCTTCCTGCGATGGTTTCACTTACTGCCAGGTCCAGATCCGCCGACTCCGTTACGATGGCGGCGTTTTTGGCATCCAGCCCCAGTACTGCCCGCAGGCGATTGACTTTCGGGTGCATCTTTTTGAGCTTATCAGCTACTTTACTGGATCCGATCAGGGTAAGAACATCGATTTTCCCGGATTCCATCAGGCCGGGAACTACCGTATTCCCCCGTCCGTAAATCGTATTAATCACCCCCGGAGGGAAAGATTCCCTGAAAGCTTCCAGTAACGGATAGTGTAATAGCGTTCCGTGTTTCGGAGGTTTGAAAAGTACGATATTACCCATAATCAGTGCCGGGATCAGCGTGGTAAAGGTTTCATTCAGCGGATAGTTGAACGGCCCCATACACAATACAATACCCAACGGTGAACGTCTGACCTGTCCGATAATCCCTTCCTCAATCAGAAAAGCAGAAGAAGTGCGGTCGATATCTTTCAGCGCGTCGATGGTGTCATACATATATTTGACGGTGCGGTCAAACTCTTTGCGCGAATCATCTACCGATTTTCCGATTTCCCACATCAGGAGCTTAACTACTTCATCCCGTTTCTGAATCATTTTCTCTGTGAATTTCTCCACACATTCAATGCGTTGGGTAATGGAGGCCATCGGCCACTCTCCCCGGCCGTTGTTATAGGCATTGACGGCTGCATCCAGGATTTCTTTGCCATCCTCAGCGCTGATCAGAGGATAAGACCCGATACGCTGCTGATGCAGTTCGCCGCTTTCATCCCGGACATAAATAGGGGACCAGACGTCCTGCGTAGCGCCTTTCCAGGCTTTCATCTGACCGTTTACCAGATAAGAGCGTTGATCGAGCGGAGCGGCAAGCCTGAACTCTTCAGGAATACCCGACTCATCCGGAAATAAAAGATCCAGGTTCAGTTGATTTTGAGACATGTTTAAAAGGTTAAACCGATAAATAATTGTTGGAATACATTAAAATATAATAGGTCTGTCAGATAACAGACGAGAAAATTACGGAATATCCGTACAATTCTGCAGAAAAATAAAGCTAGAAGGTTCTGTAAAGTTGTTTTATGCAGATCGACCGTTTATAAGGAGAATCCCGTCAGCATGGCCAGGAGGAGTAATTGCCCGCTCAGGTATTCTCTCAATAATCTGACGGCCTTATAAACCAGATTGATGACTGCCTGCTTACTGATTCCCATCATTTCACTGATTTCTTCATACTCCAGCTGACTGAAATATTTCAGGTAAAGGGCTTCCTGCTGGCGTTGCGACAGCCGGCGTATGCCACTGATGAGTTTTTGCTGTTCTTCTTTTTGCTGCTGTTCTTCAATAAGCAGTGTTTCGTAACTGAACTCAAAATGACCGGTAATATCAGCATTGATATCCTCAAGTACAGCCGTGGTTCTGATGGATTTTAACAGTTTGAATTTAAGGGATCTGAATAAATATCCTTTGACCGATTGTACTTCCGGTAGTTGCGTTTTGCGCTGCCACAGATCAAGAAACAGGTCCTGAATACAGTCGTCCAGTACAGGCTGGCTGGTATTGAGTTTTCTGCCATAGCGATAGAGGTCTTTGTAGTAAAATGAAAAGATTTCACCGAAAGCATTTTTATCTCCTTTCCTGAATAATTCCCATAAATGCTGTTCATTCATAAGTCCTTTGCGGCACCGTGGCAGGGTTATTTTTAGCACGAAAGTAGGTAAATAGCATCAATGATCGCTGCCCGTTTGTAAAAACTTTACAAAAAAATAATGAATTAATGATTATGTAAGTGCTCCGGCCGATACTGTTATAAAAAAGCAATTGGCAGGAACAGCTTATGAAAGCAGAAGAGTTAATTAAAGATAAAACCTTTTTGGCCTGGTATAATCAATCAGATACCGGCTCGGTAAGATTGTGGGAAGACCGGATAAAAGCGAGCTCAGAAATCCGTGAGATTGTGGAGGAAGCGGTCATCTTACTGCAGTTGTCAGCTTTGAAGGAAACGGAACCTTCAGATGAAAAACTGATGATGGAACGTAACCGGCTGATGCGCTCCATACAAGAGGAGGAAACGGCAATGATTCCTTTGCAAAGGAAACGCTGGTTCGGATGGGTAGCTGCTGCCTCGGTGTTGGTGCTGCTGGGTGCAGTATGGGTGTTTAATTATCAGCGTAAACAATATCCGGAATACAGAACGGCAGCTAATGAAATGCGTGAAATTTTGTTGCCGGATAGTTCGGTGGTTTCCCTTAATCATGATTCACATCTGAAATTGCTATCAGCATGGTCAGAAAAGGATAGCCTGAGAGAAGTATGGCTTGACGGAGAGGCATTTTTTACGGTCAGGCATACTGCAGGAAATACAAAGTTTATAGTGCATACTGATGATTTAAAGGTTGAAGTACTCGGCACCACCTTTAACGTAAAGAAACAGGCTGAACTGACCACCGTAGTGCTTGAAAGTGGTAAAGTACAGCTTTCAAGTGAGGAAAAACCGGAAGAGCTTATTGTTATGCAGCCCGGGCAGCTTGCTGAATACCGGAGAGCATCAGGAGCGGTAACGCAGAAACAGGTAAATCCGGAAATATTCACCGCCTGGAAAGAAGGGAAAATTATTTTTGAAAATGCTGCAATCGGCGAAGTTGTTATGCGCCTGTCCGAAACCTACGGAATTGATGTAGACTACAGTGCCCTGGACGAAACCGGCAATCAGTTTAACGGTACTTTCCCGGCCAATGATATTACGGTACTTCTGTCAGCTTTATCAAAAGCCTATTCATGGCAGATCGAACAGCATGGACAGAAAATTGTTCTGAAACCCGGTACTCCTGAATAAAATTGAATTTCTAAACCCCATATAAAACTAAATCCTTACATAATTATGAAAACCCCTAACCGAATGGTGAATTACGTGCCATGGTTGTTTATTCTATTGCTCTGTTTTGAGAGCAAGGGACAACTTCTGGCCTCTTTGCCGGCGACGGCACAATCCAAAAGTACAAGAACAGGCAATTCCGGAATTAAACAGTTATCAACTGTTTTGAAAGAGCTGGAAATGAAGTATGATATTTCATTTACCTATGACCGGACCACCGTTGAAAACAAACGGGTAGAAGTTAACCACACCCGGTTTAAATCGGCTCAGCAGGAGCTGGATTTTATTCTGCAATCGCTGGATCTCAGATATGAAAAACTGAATGATAAAATTTTCCTGATCCTGCCTGCTGAAAATAACAGAGGCACTAAGACGGAAAACGTATCACTGACCAGTAACCAGTTTGGTATGAATTATGAAAGTCAGATGAGCAAGCGGCTGAATTTCATGCTGGAAAACCAGATAGTGCAGAACCCTGCAGATATTGTAAGAGGAAGGGTGGTTTCCTCTGTAGATGGTGCCGCGATACCAGGTGTGAATATCATTCTGAAGAACAGCAGTACAGGAACTGTAACAGACGGGAACGGGAATTTTAATATTGAGATCCGGGGACAGAATCCTGTGCTGGTTTTTTCCTATATAGGTTTTAATACCCAGGAAGTGTCTGTCAGTAATCTTTCCCACCTTGAAATCACACTCGAAGAAAGTATAGAAACGTTGCAGGAAGCGGTAGTAACGGCCCTTGGTATTAAAAGAGAGAAGCGTTCTCTGGGTTATTCTGTTGGAAATGTAAGTGGTGAAGCCCTGACAGAAACCCCGCAACCCAACGTTCTGACCGCTCTGACCGGGAAAGTGCCGGGTGTACAGATCTCCCAGATGAGCGGAGCGGCGGGTTCATCCGTCAATGTGGTCATCCGTGGTTCCAACTCATTGAATAATGATAATCAGCCTTTATTCGTGATCGATGGTGTACCTGTGGCTAACCGGCTCAATAATGCTTTCGGAGGTGCGGATATGGGTAACCCTATTTCTGATATTAATCCGGATGATATCGCCAGTGTGTCGGTACTGAAAGGGCCAAGTGCCGCGGCTTTATATGGTTCCCGTGCAGGAAACGGTGTAATTCTGATTACTACGAAATCTGGGACAGGCGGAAAAAAAGGAATCGGGGTATCGCTGAATTCTTCAACGGTGATGGATTTCCCTTTCCGGTATGTAGGGGTTCAGAACAAATTCGCTTCCGGAAAATCGGGTGCGCACGTATTGGAAGAAAGTGAAAATGAAAGCTGGGGCCCGCGTTTGGATGTAGGAGAACAATGGTTACAATGGAACAGCAATGGCGAAAAAGCACCGCTGGTTTCGTATCCCGATCGCTTTAAAGATTTCTTTCAGAAAGGCTGGACGTTTACTAATAACGTAGCCGTAAACGGCAATTATGACAAAGGAAATTTCAGGTTGTCTTTTGGTAATATGGAAAATTCGGGGGTTATCCCTAATACGGACTTATCCCGTATTACCGTTGCGCTTAATTCAACTTATAATATTACCGACAGGTTCAGGGCTACCGCCAATTTCAACGTAACGCAATCAGGATCGGATAACCGGCCCATTATTGACGGCGGTCGTACAGATCCTGTCAGAAGTTTGTATGAAATGGGTGCGCAGGTAAATATCCTGGATCTGCAGCAATACTGGCAACCGGGATCTGAAGGGCTCATTCAACGGAAATATAAAGAGAAACAGAATAATCCTTATTTTGTACTTTACGAAAACGCTACCGGATTTAAACGTGACCGTACGGTCAGCAAACTTCAGCTGGATTATGACCTGACAGACGATCTGTCTCTGATGGGACGCTATACCCGTGACTCTTATACCGAAATCGATGAAGCCAAAGTAGGTTACAGTAATTATGATCAGCAGAAAGGAGGGTATTCAATCGCCAATAAATACCAGAAGGAGTCTAATCTGGATTTTATGATCGCCTACAGGAAAACGCTGAATGATGACTGGAGCCTGAACGCAATGGCAGGAGCCAACCGCCTTGAGCAGAATTTTCAGTCAACCTCTAATGTTGCCGGTGAGTTGACCCTGCCAGGCTTATTTACCATATCAAACGGAGAGCCCGGCACTGTGACCTATAACAGTTATCTGTCCAAAAAAGTAATGTACGGTGTGTATGGCTCTGCCTCTGTTGGTTTTCAGGATAAAGTTTACCTTGACCTGACCGCACGGAATGACTGGTCAAGTACCTTGCCCAAAGCTAACCGTTCCTATTTTTATCCATCAGCATCTGTAAGTGTGATTCTTTCAGAGATATTCAGAATGCCTGACTGGATTACATTAGGCAAGATCCGTGCCGGATCTGCCCAGGTAGGGAATGACGTCGGGCCTTACAGCCTTAATCAGGTATATTCCACGGCTACAGACTGGGGGACAGCCAAAAGGATGTATATGGGCGGACAGATGCGGAATGCCATGCTGAAGCCTGAAATTTCAACATCGAATGAAATAGGTGTGGATTTCCGGTTTTTTAATAACCGTATAGGGCTGGAAGCGACTTATTATACCCGTCAGAATAAGAACCAGGTACTGTCCATTAACATTCCGATCGAATCTGGTGCCAGCAGTAAGCTGATCAATGCCGGACTGGTGCAGAGTAACGGCTGGGAGCTCGGATTGAATACCACACCGGTTTCCAAAGGAGATTTTACATGGGATCTGAATTTCAGCTTTACCCGTAACAGAACATATATCAAAGAACTGGCAGAAGGGATCGAATATTTCAATTTTACTTCCTATCAGGGAGCGGAAGTCAGAACTTATAAAGGCGGCCAGGTTGGTGATATCTATATGAGGCCGGTTCTGACCGTCAAAGACCAGGCTTCACCCTATTATGGTTACCCGATTCTTACGAGTAGCGGAATTTATCAGACAGATAACGATGTGCAGAATATGGTTAAAATCGGGAATTTTAATAATAATTTCAACCTGGGTATACAACCTACCTTCCGTTATAAATCGGTTTCTTTATATGCCAACATCGACTGGCGTCAGGGAGGGTCTTTTTATTCCAACACCATGATGTTCCTGGGGAATAACGGAATGCTTGAAGAAACAATTTCAGGAGTACCTTATGACGCAAGCCGCGATATGGCAGAGCAGATCAAGGCAAATCCGGAGGCTTATCTGGGGAACTGGGTGGGAGGCCGTAATGCTGAATTCGGCGGATTTGCGTGGCCGGGAGCAGAATCGGATTACAGGCTGAATGATGCCAGCTTTAACGTGGGCGTCAGAGAAAATAAAGCGGCCGACGGATCTGTAGAATATATCGAAAACCTTGGGGGAAGTACAACCAAATGGCTGGTTCCGTTTGATGCCTATCGTTATGCTAACCGGCCTTTCCCGGATCGTAACCTGTATAGTGCTACCTACGTGAAGCTCCGTGAAATAGCCGTTACCTATCATTTGCCCAAATCCTTTGTAAACCGCTTTAAGGTGCAGAACGCCTCTCTTTCGGTAGTCGGAAATAACCTGTATGCCTGGACGAAAGCCAATAACGGGGTAGATCCGGAAAGGGCTTTCCGCCAATCCGGCAATACCTGGCAGCAGGGTGTGGAATATTATAACGTGATGCCCTGGACAGCCTCATTAGGCTTTAAACTCAAAGTTGATTTCTAAAACTGAAGAAATGATGAAAATCCGATTTAAAAAATATACATCCTCACTGCTGGCAGTCTTGCTGTTTGCTTCCTGTGAGAATCTGGATGAAGTTAACGTTAATCCGAACAGTGCCGAGGAAGTTTCATCCAATTACCTGGTCTCCTATGTGCTGACCAATACGGCCCGGTCTTATTATAACCTGGGTGCGGAAGGACGACAGATTCCATGTGCAATGCAATATACGCAGTATGGGCCTTCCCAAAATGTGCCTGTTGTGAATCATTATGGCTGGACTGCCCAAAACTGGGGAGAATACTACGAAATGCTGAGAAACGTAAAACTGATTTACGAGAACTCACAAAAAGATGACAATTTGTTCTTCAGGGCGGTAGCACTTACTATGCGTTCTTTTATTTTCGGCCTGATGACGGATCTTTTTGGTGATATTCCCTATTCTGAGGCACTTAAAGCCACTACCGGATCTTATTTTCCTGCTTATGATGAACAGAAAAATGTTTACAAGGGGATTCTTGAAGATCTGAAAGAAGCTGACCGGCTGCTGAGTAATCTTTCTCCTTCAGACGGAATTAATGCCACCACTGATGTAATGTTTAAGGGTGACAGTCAGAAATGGAGAAAATTCACCAATGCACTTCGTTTACGGTACGTTCTCAGGGTAATCGAGAAAAAGTCTGAAATGAGCGCTTTGGGTATTAATCTGGAAGAGGAATTCAAAAATGCTTCAGCCTTTACTTTTACCTCTAATGCCGATGATGCATTAGTCAGTTTCCTGGGTATTAACCGGGAGAATTCAACTCCCGGTGGTCTGTTAAATGCAGCTAATCCGGAATTTACGATCAAGGCGGGTAAACCATTTGTAGATCGTTTATTTGAACTGAATGACCCTCGTTTACATCGCTGGGTACAGCCGGTACAACGCAAATGGTCATTGCATACCAAAGTGGAAAAAGATACCATAGTAACAAACAGTTTCAATGAGTCTTTTACCGTAACACTGGTGCCGGCTGCGGGCATCTCTGGTATTGATACTTCTTTATACGTGGGGCAGCCGATCGGAATACCGGTAGTGGAAATCTCTGCTTACAACAAAGGAACTGATGAAACGGCTTATCACCCGGAAAGAAACCCTTATATTTCCTTTCTTCATGACCGGTACCGGAAAAACTCAGATACTTACATTCAGATGAACCTGATTACCTATGCTGAAGTAGAGTTTATTCTGGCGGAGGCCGCAGAATTGGGCGGACTGGGAGTCAGTGACAGTGAAAGTCATTATAAAAATGCGATCAGGGCTGCTATGGATAAGTATGGCGTGAGTGAAGCCAAAGCCTTTAAATTTGACGATTATTATCAACAGCAGTCTGTTGATCTGAGTAAAGCGGCTAATCGTCAGGAGCGCATAATTGAGCAAAAATGGATCTCTTCCTGGCTTAATATTCAATCGTGGTTTGACTGGAGACGGACCGGTTACCCGGCATTGAAAACGGGGCCTGTTGCGCAGTTTGGTCCCGCAATACCAGTGCGATATATGTATCCTGTACCTAATCTGGATCCTGTTTATCTGGTTAATTATGATGGTGCGGTCAACAGATTGGAGTCCACTTCCTATATCCCTTCAGGACAAAGCAGGGATCATGCTTATGCGAAAATGTGGTTAATTCAGGGGACGGGTAAGCCATGGTAATATTGTATAGTAACCTGTTAAATAGATATAAATATCAAATGAAAAAATTGTGGATTTTTGTAGTAAGCAAATTGTACTGCTATTCCTAAATCCTAAAGAAATTTACAGGCGTTTTATTGAATGAGAACTTCGGGATGCATCATCTATGCATCCCGAAGTTTTTTGTATCCTGTACACCGCGTGTTGGGGATGCCAGGTTTGAGAACCGGAGAAGGAAAGGACCAGAATTATTTTATTTTTATTATTTGTTATAGTAATTATCCGGGGCTGTTTTGTGACTTCTCAGCAAACTGCCACTCAGGGATGCCAGGCCCGCAACAATACCTCCAATCAGGCCGGTAATCAGAATAAGGAGAAAAGAGTTGCCCTGTAATGGTAACAGATTAGCAATGCGCTGCGAAAGAATCTGATGGTTCTGCTGGTCTATTATCCAGGCCATTCCGGCCCACAGGCAGAATATCGCCAGAAATCCTGAGAGAAATGAGGCTATATTATTTTGATTGAGAATGGCGGAAATAAGAAAGATAATGGGGACAAGGCTCCACCAGGGTAATAGCAATCCTCCCAGGTATACCAAAACCGCGTTTAAAATAATGGATAATACAAACTTCATTTTTATCAGATTGAGATTAGAATCGTATTAAGTGTGTCAGGGCTGGAGTTGCATAGTCCATTTTACACGACTGTCAGTCTTGTCTGAGGTGCTTTTCATAAACCACAACCTGTATAAATCACCCCGTTCCCAGGTTTCTATAAAATCATCATAAAAACGACTTCCCGGGTTCCCGTTTTGCCCTGCCGGATAGACACCGTAAGCTTCAGTTTCTTTCCCCAGTTCTACAATCATCCGCCAGCTTGGGCCATGGCTTTTGGTCATCGCATTAATCGTATTGTTATAGCCCCCTACGTGCAGGTTTTCATGCGCCAGAGCAGGAACAGCTTCTTTTAATAAATGGTAAATGGTTGGTTTTTTAAATTTCGCCCATTCAAGCACCCCTTCTTTTTCTGCTGTATTCAATCTTACACATGCCCTTTTGAAAGCGTTAGTAATGGCATCGGCACGAGTTTCAACAGTGGGTGTATGCATCTGGTCATAAAAGTGAGAAGTAGAATCTTTAATTAATAATTCTATCATGGTCTCCAGCCGGGGCATGGGTGCTGAAGGGAAGGACTGCTGCATTTCATCGGCAAATATGACCTTGTTGAGCGTATCAACCCAGCATTGATAGATGGTTTGTCCGGTTGACTCCGGAGTCGCGTTCAGATCCCAGTTACGGAATGCCGTAAGGTGTTTTTTCTCGTTGTCATCCAGCTCATCTGTTTTGATATGTTGCAGCAAAACCGGCCTTACGTAACGCGCTTCCACATTATGATAATCGTAAAGAAGCTGTTTCATGTCATCGGTACGGATATTCTGCATTTTATCCAGTTTTTCACTGATGGCTGTCCCCCGTGCTGTGATGTAGCTCCCCGGAATGAAATAAGGGTATGATTTGTCAACCGGGCGCTGATTGGCACTTTGCAGAAACCCTTGTGAAGGATTTAAACTATGCGGATTTTCCTTCTGAGGAATAAAACCCTGCCAGTCATAAGTATCATCCTGTCCGGGCATCACATATACACCTTGTCCCTCCCAGCGGGCCGGAAACTTCCCTTGCTGCCAGATGGCAATGTCCCCTGATCTGGAGGCAAATATAAAATTCTGTCCGGGGCAATCATAAAGGCTGATGGCCTTTTCATAGTCGGCATAGTTTCTGGCGCGGTTAAGATGATAAAATGCCAGTCCTTCATTTGAAGGAGCATGCGCTATCCATTTTACCGCCAGGTTCTGCTCTCCGGAAGCGGCATTCTGAAAGCTGCGGTCAAACATCACCGGCCCGAATACCGTATAGGCGACAGTATCATAAACAGGCTCCTGCCCCTTGATATTGATTCTCTCCAGCTTCAGTTCCGTTGGCTGCCATTCGTTATTATACCAGTATTCTTTTTTGGTTTCATCCCTGAAGCGGATAGTAAAATAGTCTTTTACATCACGCTGCGCATTGGTTACTCCCCAGGCTACGTCATTATTAAAACCAATGATCACAAACGGAACCCCCGGGAGAGAAACTCCGTAGGTGTTGGACGAAGGTGCCGAAAGTTGTATTTCATACCAGATGGAAGGTAATGATAGTTCAAGGTGCGGGTCATTGCAGAGAATAGGGCCTCCGCTGGCCGTTTTGCTGCCGGCCACTACCCAGTTATTGCTACCATTGCGGTGGTCTGCCGGATAACTTTCTTCCAAAGCTGACAGCGTTTTGTTATTGAAATATAAACTGTCGGCTGTGCCCGGCGCTACCGGTGTAATACCCGGTGGTGCAAAGGGAGTGCCTTTGGGAATGATCGGGTGAAGCGAGTCGGGAACCTGAGGATAGAGTATATTCAGTTCATCAGCATTGAAAATGGCCTTCGCCCTTGTATAGCCCAGATCATTTTCCGTGCCGCCCGCAAGCATTTTTGCCATCATTTTCAGTAATAATGCTGATCGTAAATTATTCCATTCTTCAGGTTCTGCATTTAATAATTTATACTCCAGCGGCCAGTCCGACGGTTTAAGAGACCGGATATAAGCATTGATACCATTGGTGTAAGCATTGAATATCTGTAATGAAAGGGGATCGTTTTCGATCATTTTTAATGCATTTTCTGCCGCGTATACCATCCCCAGCCTCCTTTGCTCCCTGTCATATGTGATGGCTTTGGGGCCCGCAATCTCACTTGCCCGGCCAGCGGCAGCACGTGTTTGCAGATCCATCTGAAAGAGCCTGAATCTGGCGTGAAGATAACCCTGGGTAAAATAGAGATCTTCGTCATTTTCTGCAAAAACATGCGGGACAAGCCTTTCATCCAGGAAAATATCGACTTTCCCTTTCACTCCATCCACTATTAATTTTTCTCCGAAGTCATGATCGTAGGGTTCTGCATTTTGCCAGAACCCATGCTGAGGACTTACAAAATGACCCAATGCCATGGGTATGGCGTCTCCCCAGGAGCGGCTTAATGCATAAACCAATATCAAAGTAATGAAGCTGGAAAGGAAAACTTTGAATAAACGCATGGAATCAGACAGGGTTTTAACACATATTGAAGATCGCACTTCTAAATAATAAACATTTCAGGACTATTCAAAAAACAATCGGATAAACTGTTATTTCAAGGAAATTAGCCTCTTCAGGGAATATTCGTAATTTTGCAGCCAGTTCTAACCAATTTTTTTGATAATGGAAGTTAAAGACAGCAACGGGAATTTGTTACAGGACGGAGATACCGTCGTATTAATTAAAGATCTGAAAGTGAAAGGAACCTCAACCACATTGAAAAGAGGTAAAGTGGTTAAAAATATCAGATTAACAGATAATGAAGACGAGATTGATTGCAGGGTGGATAAAGTAAGCATGGTACTTCGTACTGAATTTGTTAAAAAGGCGTGATGTAAAAAGGGTATACCCTTTTTACATCACTGATTAAGTACCCATTTCTTATGTTGCTTTTGACCGTTCTTTTCCAGCTGTATAATATATACACCTCCTGGTAACCAGGAAAAATCAAAAGACGCATTGGCTGCATTTACATTCAGGGGTTGATCAAATACATGAATCCCCATCATATTAATCAATGTAAGTTTCTGAGGAAGCTGCTGACCAGGCCGGGCGATAAGATTTAGCTGCCCGTCGGATGGATTGGGGCCGAACTGAATTTCTGTCAGTGGCTCCGGGTTTGATGTAACGGTATCGTCCAGTGAATAACTGCACAGATGTACTTCTTTGCCGGTAAGTTTTATGGTTCTGGTCCAGTTTTGATGGGTCAGAAAAACAGAAGTTTCTTCATTATCTGCGGCAAAAGGATTGTGCGCGGCTATGAGAATCTCCCTGTCTTTTACAACACCCCGCCAGATTGGTTTCGCCTGTTCCATAAGGTCACGGGCGGGCTGAGGAATAATCAACTGATAATTTCCTTCAAAAAAATGCCTGAATTGAGACAGGCGGTACAAGCCATAGATAAAATGCTCATAGGTAGCAAAATTTCTGTTTTCCTGCTCAATACCCGGATTGTCCCATAACCAGAGCCCTGACGCGCCGGAAAAAAACGGGAAAATAGCGGTGGCCTCAGCCATGAAAGGTTCTATCCAGGTAGCTTCTGCATTGTAAGCATCGTGATAACGTAGCCATACAAACGGAACAACGGGTTTGTTGCTCCATGCTTTGTTGACCTCAATCTGAAATAACAGATAAGACAGGTAGTCTTTGCCAAGCGGATTATCGAAATTATAGTAATAATAAGGAGAAGGGGTCAGTACATCCAGTTGATTGTAGACGTTTCCGCCGATTTTACCCTCCTCATTATGCATCAGATAATGTGTTCGGGACAGATTGGTGGTCCAGTCTGCCCATGAATTAGTGCTGATGTTAAGCCAGGTTCCTCTGACCGGAGTATCACTGTAATTGGTTAATTTTGTATAAGCAGGCAGATTTTTTTTTCTTAAATGCTGCAGTGCTTCTGCATACAATCCCCGGATATCGTTTTTGTAGGTTTTTAAAAAATCATTATCGGAAAGAGCCTTGTAGTTGTCAGGGATCTGATTGCTGGTTTTGAGCAACAGAATTTCCCGGTCAGTAACTTTCATTCTTTCAACATCCAGGCAAATCAACGCGGCTTTTGGGGTACCGCTTCCTCTTGAGTCCTGAAACTGTTCGGCATACGCATTGGCAATCTGATCCCAGTGCGAGCGATAGACGTTCATATCATTTCCCCAGGGACTGCTGATCTCCCGGTCTCCCCAGGGTTGACTATGTGCAGTGGCTACCCCGTACCAGAGAAAAGCTCTTTTTTCCGGAGGCAGGGTATTTCCTTCCGGTCCGCTGAAAGTAGCCAGATGACTGAAGCCATGTTTCAGAGGCTTTGATTCATGGTCATTAAAGCGGGGACCGCCGTAAACAAGGGTAAACGGAAGATCAAAAGCAGGGAACTTATCCCATTGGATGGCATTGTTTTCCTGAACAGTATTAAGCACATACGGAGGGCTGCAATTCTGTGTATGGCCTTTGTGCGCCACACATAGTAATTGCAGACAGGCCATACCCGTAAAGAGCCGCTGAATAACTTTTGGTGTAATCATGTATCAAATAACGTAACGGAATCGTTAATTTTGCAATTATTACTGTTTAAAAACGAAATTCATACCATTAAAATTGGTTAATTATGACAAAAACAATCAACAATATAGCCAGAATCTCACTGCTTGTACTGGTAATGGCCTTCATGGCGGCTTGTGGAAAAGATGATGATGAAAACCCTAAACCGGGTGGATCTGCCGCGGAAGTATTGGTTACTTATCCCTGGAAACTGGTAAGCGTTACGGATGTGGCTGGAAATGAAATAGCAAAGAACAAGCTGGACGCTATAACTACATATCTGTTCAATATGAACTTTACCTTTGCTGCCAATAATACCGTTAAGGCTTTAGATCATGATACAGGACAGGTTAACAATGGCGGAACCTGGTACCTGAAAGAAAATAATTCGGTACTGGATATTGATGTATCAGGGTTTAAAGGCACATTTGGGGTAAAGGGATTATCAAATAGTAAGATGTCGCTTCAGAATACTTTAAAAGTCAGCGGCACTGATCAGGAGGGAATACTGGTATTTGAACCTGTGGTGAATTAATCCTGAACTATTCTCTTAAAACGAGTCCATGATCCGCTGATCATGGACTCGTTTTGGTTTCTGATTATTCTTTCCCGCCATCCAGCCGTTCCTGTAACTCGGCCAGCTCGTCCCATTTTTCATCACGGGCGAGCCCTGCCTGCAGAGGCCAGCTACCGGCATCATGAATCTGGAATCGCGTACCGGCGTTTTTGAGTAAGGTATTAATGTCTTCAGGGTTGCTGTCTGCCAGCTTGCTGAAGGTATTAATGCCGTTTGCATTCAGGAGTTGTTCTATTTTCGGCCCTATACCTTCAATCACTTTCAGATTGTCACTTTTTTCAGCGGGCTGGACGGTACGTGCGGTAGCTACGGCAGGCACGATATGCTGAGACCTTGTGCTCCTGCAATCGTTCAATTCTGTTTCCAGTGACGAAAGCTCTCTTCTCATGGACTGAATTCTGTTATTCATAAGCCAGCGACCGATGAGCCAGCCAATGAAAGCGCATAATGCAAGTAAAAGGAGTATTTCGGAAATCGCTACCGGCTTACTCAGTGGATCTAATGCTAATATCATTGTTTTATAAATTTCAGGTTGAAAATCAGATAATCTGAACTGTTTCAGGCTATGCCGCCATCCAGTTCATCCTGCCAGGCTTTGAGTGTTTCCCACTCACCGTCAGCAGCCAGTCGGGCCTGTCTGGGCCAGGTATCCGGCTGATGCATTCTGAATTTCGGGCCAGCATTCTCCAGGATTTCCTTTAGACTTTCTACACGGGTTTCACTTAACTGACGAAAAGTGGATATCCCGGATACATTGAGCAGTTTTTCGATTTTCGGACCAATACCTTCAATGATTTTCAGGTCGTCAGAGAGTACACGGGCGGACGTTACAGGCACAAAGCTGATGAGGCTCTTTTTGCATATTTCGAGTTCTCCGGCAATGCGGTCAATTTGCTTTTGCAAATCTTCAACAGTGCGGTTACCGGACCTGTGCCCGATAATATAGCCGACAATGCCTGCCACCAGCAGCATAAGCATATGCTGCCACCAGGCATTTGGAAGTTCATTTGGATTTAACTGAAACATAATATTATGATCTTTTGGAGTTGGATAAAAAGGATTACTGAACGATAATCGTCACTCGTCTGTTCGCTGCTTTACCTGCTTCTGTGGCGTTAGTGGCTTTGGGAGACGACTGACCTTTCGCATCTGTAATCAACTGATCAGCGGTAATTCCGGAGGCTACAAAAATGCTTTTTACTTCTTCAGCTCTTTCCTTCGAGAGCTGCTGATTCCCGTCTGCAGTACCTGTGTTGTCAGTGTGTCCGGTAAGCAGAAGCTTTTTGTCCTTGTTTTCTTTCAGGAATTTTCTCGCCTCTTCAAGGAATTGCTCGTTATCGGCTGTTTTAATATAATCCGAACTGCCGGAAGGAAAATAAAGATCCAGCGGTTTGAAAATATTGCTGAATTTCTGAGCATTGGCCAGCGAGTTTTCATTTACCTCGGCCTGTTCCGGGAATTCAAAATCAATAGCCCCTGAAACCCTGTTGTTGTGTATCGTAAGGCCGTCTGTTAATTCGCTGGAAGTGGTAAGTCTATCCGGATCAATACCCTTACCTGCAAGGTAACTTTTGATATTTTCGGCACGGGCAATACCGAGGTCGGGCCAGCTGGTAGTATTGGTTTCAGTACTTGCATAATACCCTTTAATATTCAACCTGCGTCCCGGGTTGCTGATCAGATAGTTTGCCAGTGAGTCTATTTCTGACTGAACTCCTGATAAGTCTGCTTCCGCAGCAGATTTGTTAAATGTAAAATTTCCCGGCGAAGTCAGCATAAGTGCTGGTCCGTCCATAATGTGGAGTGGTGTAATAGCAATTCCGGAAGAAGATGACTCTTCTGCATGAGTAATGAGGGGTGCATCGCATATCTGCTTGATTTTACAAACATGCCACCAGGTGGATCCGGCCATCCAGCCGATAAGGAGAATCCACCAGATTGTGTTGTTGTTCGACATAAACAATTGGGTTTTGGGTGAAATTTTAGATTATGACTGAAAAATTAAAAAGGGTCACGAAATCTGTTTCAGGCACTGAAACAGAAATCAATAACGGAATTTAGCTTTTTTTGCAGTGTATTCAGATTAAATGATGAAAATTTGTAAAAAAAACTGAAAGCGGAATGCAAAAAAACCAACCTGTGATTGTGAATGCCTGGTGTATGTATGATTGGGCAAATTCTGTACATGCCCTTGTTATTGTTTCAAGTGTTTTTCCTGTTTATTTCAGTGCGACGGCGGTTAGCGATTCAGGCAGTCCTTTTATTGATTTCTTTGGTTTTACGGTCAAAAACTCGGTCCTGTTTTCTTATTCAGTATCAGTTGCTTTTCTTATTGTGGCACTGATGATCCCGTTCTGTACCGCAGTAGCAGATTATCTGGGGAAACGGAAGTTTTTCATGAAACTCTTCTGCTATTTTGGTGCTTTAAGCTGTGGTTTTCTCTATTTTTTTACCCGCGATACCGTAGAAATGTCGCTCATCGCTTTTGTCATGAGCCTGATCGGATGGAGTGGCAGCATTGTCTTTTATAATTCATTTTTACCCTTGATCGCCACAGAAAACAATTTTGACCGTTATAGTGCCCGTGGGTTTTCATGGGGTTATATAGGGAGCGTTTTACTGATGGTTTTCAATCTGACCATGATTCTGTCACCCGCAAGTTACGGTATAACGGATCCGGGTATGCCGGCGCGTATTTCCTTCATGACCGTCGGAATCTGGTGGGTATTGTTTGCCCAGATCCCGTTTTACTACCTCCCCCAAGACGCACCTGCACGCCTGATAACGGTAGGGAGTAAAGGCTGGCTTTTTAATGGTTTCCGCCAGCTGAAAAAAGTGTTTGGAGAATTAAAGGGGCAAAAACATCTCGGACGCTTTCTGACAGCTTTTTTTGTTTGTAATATGGGGGTACAGACGGTGATGTATGTAGCCACGATTTTTGGTTCCAATGAACTGAAGCTTCCGGCCCAGAGTCTGATTATTACAGTTATCCTGATTCAGCTGGTTGGGATTGGCGGCTCCTATCTCTTCTCTTACTTTTCCTCTTTGTGGGGAAATATTTACGCTCTTATGGTGGGGATAGCGGTTTGGGTGGGGATTTGTATCTGTGCTTACTACGTGAATTCTCAAAACCAGTTTTATATGCTGGCTGCAGCGGTGGGGATGGTTATGGGAGGTATGCAGTCATTGAACAGATCCACCTATTCCAAGCTGATTCCGGATGATACCGGTGACACGGCTTCTTACTTCAGCTATTATGATGTCACAGAAAAAACTTCACTGGTGATTGGTACGTTTCTGTTTGGTTTTGTGGAACAGATGACGGGTTCTATGCGGAACAGCGTATTGGTACTTACCCTTATTTTTATACTTGGGTTTGTGCTTTTATCACGTATTCCTTCACAAAAATTCTATAGGTATTCTTTACAAAACGACGCAAATTAGTATATTGCGCCGCGATTCAGAAAGGACATTAGCTCAGTTGGTTCAGAGCGCCGCCTTGACAGGGCGGAGGTCAGCGGTTCGAGCCCGCTATGTCCTAC
>JBEBXQ010000014.1:0-49964 GCA_040391535.1 Telluribacter sp.
CGGCTCACAGGATTTTAAGTCCTGCGTGTCTACCAGTTCCACCACCCCGGCTCATCTGATCCGTTGATCGGATGCCTTTTGAGAAAAAAAGCACCGATAAAGGTGCTTTAGATCTGAGCGAAAGACGGGGTTCGAACCCGCGACCTCGACCTTGGCAAGGTCGCGCTCTACCAGCTGAGCTACTTTCGCATTACTGTTTTTTCGGATTGACTCGCTTGTCATTCCCTTATTGTGGTGCAAATGTAACAGGCTATTTTTGTTTGTGCAAGATCCCGAACGAAAAAATTTTATCATTTTCTCAAAGACACTAATTTTCAATTCATTAAAATCAAAACTTTTTTAAGGAATTCCCTTCCTGCTCTCGCTTTCCGGATCAGATTGTTGCAAACAGCTATTTCAACGCAACGTTTTTCACTTCAGGCATTACCGCAATCTGGTTAAAACTTCTGGAATATGTACTTCGGCATCGTGTCTTAACATTACGATATATCGCAATTCACTACTTCTGTAGTACATTTGTAAATATTAACATTACATATAAGACTTATCACTTGAATTCATGATATCTAACGAAGTACTTTTCTTTGGCGCCTTTATACTGGTAATCAGCGCGATGCTGATACTTGACCTGGGTGTTTTCAGCAAAAAAAACCACATCGTAAAGTTCAAAGAAGCTGCCGCCTGGACACTCGCCTGGATTATACTTGCGATGGGATTCTACTTTATCATCAAAACACATGGTGACCTGATCCACGGGATTTCCACTTATGAAGAACTGGCGGTCATCACTCATAAATATGCCCCTCACCTGACTTTAATACAGGGAAATTTTGAGGACAGCATGACCATATACCGGGAAAACATGGCCCTCGAATTCATTACGGGTTACCTGCTTGAATATGCCTTGTCTGTCGACAATATATTTGTTATCATTCTTATTTTCAGTTCATTTGGCGTACGACCTGTTTATTTTAAAAAGGTCCTTTTCTGGGGTATTTTTGGTGCTATCATCATGCGGTTTATTTTCATTTTCGTAGGCTCAGCATTGATTCAGCGCTTTGAATGGATTATTTACATTTTCGGGTTATTACTGGTTTATCAGGGAGGAAAGATATTTTTTGAGAAAGACGGAGATGATCAGATTATCCCAAGCGAGCATCCTGTCGTCAAATTCACCTCTAAATATTTACCGGTTTTCCCAAGGTATATCGGTGAATATTTCTTCATCCGCTACAAAGGAAAAATTATGCTGACACCCCTTTTTGTGGTTGTACTCATCATAGAATTCACCGATCTGATCTTTGCAGTAGACTCCGTGCCTGCGGTTTTCTCTGTAACCAAAGATCCTTATGTAGTGTTTTTTTCCAATATTTTCGCCATTCTGGGACTGCGTTCCATGTTTTTCTTCCTCAGTAACATCATGGGGCTTTTCCGCTTCCTGAAATATGGACTGGGAGTTTTACTTGTGTTTATAGGCAGCAAAATGCTCGCGCACCATTACCTTGAATCCATTGGTTTCAAAACGGTATATTCTCTTTATATTATTCTGGGCATTCTGGCAGTGAGTATTCTGGCCTCAGTTGTTATTCCTGAAAAGAAAGAGGAAGCAAAGGCATGATAAGCCAATAGTTTCAGGTGTAGTTTCGTTAACCCTGCGATGGAGAATATTCTTAAAACCTATCTCAAGCGGCTGACCAATTTAAGTGGAAATAACAAATCACTTATTCTGAAACGTCTGGCTTCCGAACAGTTTGCCGATTTACACGATGCGGATTTTTTGCTGGATAAGCCGTCTTTTGAAATTATTAGTCAGCTTTTAAGGCAAAAAAGCCGTATTCCACTATGTGATGTCTTAGATCCCCGGTTTGAAAAGGGAAATCTATTCAGTAAACGGCTACGGAAAATTGCAAGGACTGATCAGTTCATTACGGAAGAACGGGGTACCAACGATCTTTATGTTGGTTATCCTTTTATAAAGGGACGCTTTACTGACGGTACTCCTGTCCATGCTCCCTTATTGTTTTTCCCGGTCCAACTAAAAACCGACCGTGAAAAATGGTGTTTATTTCCTGAGAAAAGTTCGGAAGTCATCCTGAATCAGAGCTTTGCACTGGCCTATTCTCATTTTAATCAGGTAAAAATTACTGATGAAATGCTGGAAAAATCATTTGATGATTTCTCACCTGATCCGCTTGAGTTCCGGACGGAATTGTATGAATGGCTGAAAGAAACCCCCTTCAGGATTAATTTTAACCAGGATCTCTTTCAGGATTATCTGATTCCTTTCAGCGAACAATCGTTGGGCGAGTTGAATAAAAATGAAAAAACCGGTGAGCTCAAACTCTATTCAGAAGCGGTTCTGGGGATTTTCCCTCAAGCCGGATCTTATCTGGTACCGGACTATTCAGAAATGCTCAGGCAATTATCAACCGGGAGTCTGTTGGATTTGCCCTTGTTTCAAACGGCGCAAACACAGGAAGACGTAAGTAAACAGGCTATCCGGGAGGAACATATGCTGAGCGTTTTCCCTTCCGATATCGCTCAGGAAGAGGTAATCCGCGCGACAAAAAAAGGCTTATCACTGGTAGTGCAGGGCCCTCCGGGAACCGGCAAATCCCAACTGATATGCAATCTGATGGCAGACTTTGCCGCACGGGGCAAAAAAGTATTGCTGGTTTGTCAGAAACGGGCCGCGCTGGACGTAGTTCATCAGCGGTTACAATCCATTGGTTTAAAGCATTTTCTTGCTCTGATCCATGATTTTCGTAACGACAGGGCTTCTTTGTATAATCAGTTGCACGAGCAGATTGAACGCGTTGATGAATATAAAAAACTGAATTATAGTCTGGATGCGGTCTTTCTGGAAAGAGAATTTATCCAAAACAGCCGTGAGACCGACAAAATTCTGGAAGATTTATCCGCCTTCAGGAACGCATTGTATGATGAGTCGGCCTGTGGCATCTCGGTGAAACAGCTATACCTTACCAGCTCACCTGAAAAACGCCATATAGAACTGGATGACTTCTATACTTATTTTCGGCTGGATGACAGCAATACTTTCCGGAAACGACTGGAGGCTTACACAAACTACCTGCAGGTGCTTCCTGAAAATCATTCCTGGAAAAACAGAAAAGATTTTTCCGGCTTTAGAATACCTGATTTACAGGCAATCACCCGTTTTTTAAAATCCTGGCCTGAATTTACAGCTACCCAAAACAGGAATTTTCATGTGCTATGCGGAGTGGATTTTAACTTCTCATTACTCCATAACAGAAAAACGCTGATCCGGACACTGGAAAAACTGGCATCTGCAGAACCCCGCCAGTATCCTATTCTGAAACGCATATCGGATATTGAGGGAAGCGCTCTTTCCGAAACACAAAAAATCCTGCAGGAAGCACTTCAGTTTTCAGCAGCCAGTCCTCACGTTGAAAGTACTTTAACTAAAGATGAATTACCGGCATTCAAAGAAATGGTTCAGAAATCCATTGAAGCCAGAAATTCTCTGGCAGGATTAAAATGGACTTTTTTTCCTTCTGCTGATAAACATAAAATTCTGGACGTACTCGGCAAAAACAATTTTGATATCAAGAAAAACGGTCTTTCGGATCTTGCCAGATCTGTAGAAGCCAAAATACGACTGAACCATTATCTGTACCATCCGGCCATTGCTCCTCCTTTAACGCTTCCTGATAACAAAACCGCGTTTATTGATTATTTCAATCAATATCAGGGAGCCACAGAAAGTGTATTGTTAATGGAATCCTGTGGAAAAGACTGGTCTTTTATCCTGAAAAATAAAGCACACGAAGCAGCCACAACAGAAGTATTTAAAGATACGTTACTGCAGCTGATTGAATGGCTTAAAAGCTGGGAGGAACCATTTCAGAAAATCAATCAGTATTTTACAGATTTACAGCAACAATTCTTATTCAGAAAGCCGGAGGAAGCCGCACTGACATTCACCACCGATCTGCACCAGGATTTTGATAATCTGGTAGAAACTGATACGTTGTGGAATGGCATGACCATGACAGAAAAGGAAGTCATCAACCGGTTACTGAATGAAGCCGGACAGCCGGACAGTATGGTAATAACCGCTTTGTTTGATAATAGTATACGTCTGGCATGGATCACTCATATCGAATCTGTTCATCCGGAGTTAAGAGCGGTTTCTTCACAGAAAATGAAGCAATGGGAAACCAGTCTTCAGCAAAACATTGAAACCAACCGTAATCTGAGCCGTGAAATAGCACTCATCAGGCTTCGGGAATATACTTACCAGGATCTTGAGAATAACCGGTTGGGAAACCGCCTTACTTACAGGGAACTGGATCATCAGGTGACTAAAAAAAGGAAAATCTGGCCGGTCAGAAAACTACTTGAACATTATCACGAAGAAATACTGAAACTGGTGCCCTGCTGGATGGCCTCTCCGGAATCTGTTTCGGCTATTTTTCCTATGAAACAAGATCTGTTCGATCTGGTGATCTTCGATGAAGCTTCCCAGTGCTATGCCGAATACGGACTTCCTTCCATGTACCGCGGTAAACAGGTAATCATTACCGGAGACAGCAAACAGCTCCCTCCCAGCAACCTATACAAGGCGCGGTATGAGGAGTCGGAAACGAATGATCAGTACGAAGTAGCAACAGAAACAGATGCATTGCTTGACCTGGCTGCACAATTTATGCCCCCTTATTATCTGACAGGGCATTACCGCAGTCAGTCACTTGATCTTATTGATTTCTCCAACCAGTATTTCTACAATGGCAAACTCCGGCTTTTACCGGATTTCCACTACCTCAACCAACAGGACCCGGGGATAAGGTTACTAAAAACAGATGGGATCTGGGAAAACAATACGAATCAGCAGGAAGCGGAAAAAGTGATAGAACTGGTCAGATCATTGTCTGATTCAGGAAAAAGCATCGGCATTGTTACGTTTAATTATTTCCAGCAGCGGCTGATTCAGGATCTTCTGGAGCAGGAAACACTTCAGCCGGAGGAACTGTTTGTCAAGAATATTGAAAACGTACAGGGCGATGAACGGGATATTATTATTTTCTCACTGGGCTATGCCCCCGACAGCAAGGGAAAAATGGCAATGCAGTTTGGTACGCTCAATATGGCCGGCGGAGAAAACCGTCTGAATGTAGCCATCACACGGGCAAGAGAAAGGATTTATATTATTACCAGTATATTCCCATCACAACTGAATACAGAACAATCAGTACACGAAGGGCCTAAGTTGCTGAAAGCATATCTGCAATATGCGCAGGAGGTTTCTGAAGGGAATTTCAGGCCGTTTCTCAGAAAAAACGGATCCTATCATGCAGAATGGCTGTTAAAACAAAAACTGACCGAACAGCATCAGGATGTTGAAGCAGTATTTCCGTTTGCAGATCTGGCCATCCGTAAAAACAATCTTTTTACAGGATTAATTCTTACGGATGACGATCTGTATCATCAGAGTAGTTCCCCCAAAGAACCACATGCCAACCTGCCTATCCTTTTAAGGCAAAAGCAATGGCCATTTACACGGATTTACAGCCGGCAGTACTGGCTGGGGAAAATTCCGGAATATTAAAGCTCGCGGATACGGATATTTCTATACCACACTTTGTCGCCATGATCCTGTAAGGCAATATGCCCGCGATCAAACTGTGCAAAGCCTTTCCAGTCTTTAAACTTACTTTTTGCTACCAAACTATCCCACTCAGGACCTTTCGTTGGATATTCTACTACTTTTTTACCGTTTAGCCAGCTCTCAGCACGGCCGTTTTTCACAACAACTTTCGCTTTATTCCACTGTCCGGCAGGTTTAACAACTTTCAGATCATTGGGTGGCAGCATATCATACAAAGATCCTGCTTTGTGATTCCCGGCTTCCCCTTTAAAAGAATCGGGATGCTTTTCGTCATCCAGCACCTGAATTTCCGGTCCTGTTGAATATGGACAGCAGTATTCATCACCTTCCTGCACATGATACATGATGCCGCTGTTACCACCTTCGCTGATTTTCCATTCCAGTTCCAGTTCAAAGTCGCCATACTGCTTCACGGTCATGATGTCACCACCACCTTTTTTGGTCAATACCATCGATCCGTCTTCAATTTGCCATTCCGGTGTAATAGCTCCCTTTTTCCAGATTTTCCAGCCATCAAAAGACTTTCCGTCAAAAATTGTCTCCCATTTGCCCTTTTTCTGAGCTGTAGCTTCTGTATTCATTGTCATAACTGCTAATAATGAAAAAGCCAGACCACTGATTAATGATAATTTCATGTGAAAATAATTTAGCGTTTTTTGCTTTAAAAATGTAAAAATAAGAACTTAATGGAATTTAAAAATCAATGGGCGGTTTTAACTTCAACAGTAACATAAGCAGTCTTTCCCATCACAATACCTTTTTTACCTACACCAAATACCAGTCGATCAATCTCAAATTCACTGCTTAATACTCCTTCATTAAAATTAAAATCAATTTCAATTTCTTTGGTAACCTCTTTGATGGTCAGGTCAAAAATACCTTTATATCCTTTTTCTGTTTTCGTAAGTTTTTTCGATTTCATAATGATTTCGGGAAAACGCTTTGCATCAAAAAAATCATCACTCTTCAGGTGGTTATCTCTGGCATCAATCCCGGTTTCCAGTGTAGCCACCTGTACCCTGCCTTCCAGAGAACCTTTTTCAGGATTCAGCGGGTCAAAATATAGCTTACCTGTAAACCCACCGATTTCTCCTTTTACATTAAATCCCAGCTGCTTTACCTTGAAGGTAATCTTCCCGGATTCGGCTTGTAAAGCCTGTCCGTACAACAATGCAGGCATCAACACAAACAAACACAAAAGCAAAACCAGTCGTTTCATAAGCGTGCTTTTTTAATATAAACTTATAATCGTTCGTAAGGTTTACCGGAAAAGCCTTTATTTGTACTAGTAAACGAATCAGTTAATCAGTAAAGTATTCATCCTTATGGCTTCCATATTTTCCAAAATAGTCGCTGGTGAGATCCCTGCCTATAAAATAGCTGAAAACGACAACTTCCTGGCTTTTCTGGATGCTTTCCCCATCGCCAAAGGTCATTTGCTGGTCATTCCGAAGGTAGAAACAGATTATCTCTTTGATCTGGACAATGAGCAGTATACCAGCCTGATGCTGTTTGCCAAAAGTCTGGTGCCTGCACTGGAAAAAGCGATTCCCTGCCAACGGATAGGAATGAGTGTCATTGGCCTCGAAGTGCCCCATGTACATATTCATCTTATCCCGCTCAATTCAATGAAAGATGCCGATTTCAGTAATAAAATTCAGCTAAGCAAAGAGGAGTTTCTGGAGATTGCTGAAAGCATTAAAAAGCATTTGTAACCATCAGCGGTCATTACCGGCCGCTGATACCATTTCAGAATAAACCGGCTTTCCTGATACTTACCATAACACCTGCAGAGTTCTGATATAATTTCCCGGTATCGAAAGCACAGGATACCTGACCGGTCAGGCCGGATATGACATCCGACAGAAATGTTCTTTCTATGGCTACAAATCCCGAGAACTGCTTCACTCCTTCTCCAAACGGCGCGTTATAAGTACCCAGATTATGCGTATAGGTCAACTTGGTATGCCATTTCCAATCCTGTAAAAATGTACCCTTTAACCCTAAATGCAGTGCCGAAACCCGGTTATTGCTGGTAAAGAAATAAGCCGGCCATCTCCAGGAAGTTTCGGTAGTCGGCGGTATAACAGGTGAACCAATAGTACGGTTATAATAAGACCAGCCATCTCTTACCTGTACATGATGGAAATAGTCGTCTTTGCCACGATATTTCCCGTCTCCTTCAATAAATTCTGCCCCACCCTGACTCTTGGAATTAAAAAACTCCACCAGGGCTTCATTCACTTCAAAAGCTGCACCATAAGAAATTTTCCTTTTTATTCTAAATCCATGCAGACCGTCAAGTACATTGTTCAGATAGAAAAGTGATCCGTCCTCTATAAAGCTCTGACGGTACATAAAAATAGTAGCTCCATAAGTTTCAATTTCCATGCCCATATCCAGCGAACCGAGATGATTACCTACCCGGTTCTCCAGATCAAAGTCTGTTTTATCTTTTCCGCTGGGATTAAGTGTCCCGAAAATAACATTCAGATAATTTTCAAATCCTTTGGGCATCTGTCCGTTTACAGTCTCGTACGGTGATTTCCCTCCCCACTGCACCTGATGTACGAATCCGCCGTATAACTTCACTGTACTGGACTCCTTTCCTATTCTCAGGTATAGTGACTTCTGATGTAATTTCAATTCACTGGTAATGGGCCTGCCGCTTTCAAACCACCCGTCAGAATAACTACCTGAAAACGAAAGCACGCCTTTTGTAAAAGGAACCGGAATAAACTTATTGGTTCCAAAATAAACTGCCGGAATGGGCAAAGCATTTCCCGACCAGGTATAAGATCCTAATCCCATGGTAGAATCAGCCAGACCAAGCCAACGCTTCTTTCTTCCGGCCGACAATTCCCAGTCTTTAAATCTGACCGAAACGTGGGCCTGAGGCAACATCACTTTCGACTGATCAGTAATATTTCCTACCGCTTCTATACCCCCTCCCACACGCCATCCCGGTTTTCCGTTGGCTGCATCTTCTGATAATTTCCAGTAACTCTCCACACCTGCCCGGGCACTTACCAGTGTTTTTGCTGTTGGCGAAACAATACCGAACTGATTGGACTGAAACCAGAACGGAGACCTTGCCATGGAATTCACGTAACCTGCTACTTCAACATACGAACGTGTTGTATCGGTATAGGATCTTGTATTCAGGTGATCAAGTTGTGCGTGTCCTTTGAGTATTAAAAATGGCAAAAAAACGGCAACAGAAATGACTCTTTTAAAGAGGTTTTGGTGGATCATAAAAAGCTAATTGATAGTTACATCAAAAAATTGCAACTGTAAAAGTATTAAATTCCGCTCATGTATTTGGTATAAACGAAGTTTTCTCTAAATATTATTCACGATGTTGGCAATCAATTTTTGTATGCGCCGTCCAAGTGATTAAATTTGCCTGCGATCTGACCGTTATTATACAACTTTATGACTTCCATATCTGGTATTTCCAAATCAACATTACAGACACTTGCCCATACACTTACCGGTGAATTTCTGTTTGATGATACTATCCGGACTCTCTATGCAACTGATGCTTCGGCTTATCGTGAAATGCCGCTGGCTGTGGCCGTTCCTTCTGATATTGCCGATCTTAAAATATTGATATCTTTTGCCCGTGAGAACGGGGTTTCACTTATTCCACGTACTGCCGGTACATCACTGGCCGGACAGGTTGTGGGAAAAGGAATCATCGTTGATGTCTCTAAGAATTTCAACAGAATCCTTGAAATCAATCCTGAAGAAAAATGGGTAAGAGTACAACCTGGTGTCATCAGGGATGAGCTGAATATGGCATTGAAACCTTACGGTTTGTATTTTGGCCCGGAAACCTCTACGGCCAACCGGGCAATGATCGGCGGGATGGTGGGTAATAACTCCTGTGGCTCGAATTCGGTGGTTTACGGAAGTACCCGTGAACATTTACTGGAAGTCAAGGCATTGCTTTCGGATGGTACCGAAGCAGATTTCACGTCGCTCAGTCAGGAGGGTTTTTCTGATATTCTCACCACAGAAAATACCTTGCTGAGACAAATCTATCAGAAAACGGATCAGATCCTTTCTGACGCATTTAATCAGGAAGAAATCCGAAAGAATTTCCCGAAGAAATCAATCGAAAGACGGAATACCGGATACGCTCTTGATATGTTGCTGGATTGCCGGCCATTCACAGAAGAAGGCCCTGATTTCAACATGTGCAGGCTTATTGCCGGTTCAGAGGGTACCTTATGCTTTCTGACTGAAATCAAGCTGAATATTATACCTGTTCCTCCCAAAGTACAGGCATTGGTTTGTATGCATTTTCATACGATTGATGAAGCACTCCGGGCCACCACACTGACATTGAAATACAAGCCTCAGGCTGTGGAACTGATTGATAACTATATTCTGGAATGTGCCGCTTCCAATAATGAGCAGCGCAAAAATGCTTTTTTTGTACAAAAAACGGAATCGGGTGAATACCCCGCCATTCTGGTTGCTGATCTTTCGCGGGATAATCAGGAAGAAGTGGAAGTACTGGCGCAACAGCTGATAGCCGAAATGAAAGCTGCCGGAATGGGTTATCATTATCCGCTGCTGTACGGCGAAGACACCAGGAAAATATGGACTTTGCGAAAGGCCGGATTGGGGTTGCTGGGGAATATTCCGGGGGATGAAAAGGCGGTAGCGGTGATTGAAGATACCGCAGTTGATGTGTATGATCAGCCGGCCTACATCCGTGATTTCAACGAAATCCTGAAAAAACACGGTATGTCAGCTGTACATTATGCCCATGCGGGGTCCGGCGAAATTCACCTGCGGCCGATTATCAACCTCAAAACTTCGGAAGGGCATCGTCAGTTCAGAATGATAGCGGAAGAAATTGCTACGCTCGTGAAGCGATATGACGGATCGCTGTCTGGTGAACATGGCGATGGCAGGCTTCGCGGCGAGTTTATCCCGCAGATGGTAGGACAGCATAACTACGAATTATTCAAAGAAATTAAGAAAACCTGGGATCCTGACAATATTTTTAACCCGGGAAAAATAACAGATACCCCTCCGATGGATACGTTTCTGCGTTATGAAGCGGATCATCAGGTACCGGAACTGAAATCGTATTTCAGGTTTAAGGATCAGAACGTACTGCAGCATGCTGAACAGTGTAATGGCTCAGGAGATTGCCGGAAAACGCATCTGAGCGGCGGCACTATGTGTCCAAGCTTTATGGCCACCAGAAATGAAAAAGATACAACCCGGGCCAGAGCCAATATTCTGAGGGAAATGTTAACACATTCGCCTAAGGAAAACCGCTTTGATCATCAGGAAATTAAAGAGGTGTTTGACCTTTGCCTGGCCTGTAAAGGATGTAAAGGGGAATGCCCTTCCAATGTGGATGTTGCCAAACTGAAAATGGAGTTTCTGCAACAATACCAGGACGTGCATGGCGTACCGCTGAGGTCGAAACTGGTAGGCAATTTCGAGAAACTAAACAAACTGGCGAGCCTTGTTCCCTGGGGTTATAACCTGATCTATAAAAATCCGCCTTTACGGAAAATCGCAAACACTATCGTCGGCTTTCACCCCGACAGAACCATGCCGTTACTGCATTCCACCACGTTAAGGAAGTGGTTTGAAAAAAGAAAGGTAACAGGCAGTGGTTCTAAAGGAACGGTTTATCTGTTCTGTGACGAATTTTCGAATTTCAATGATGTGGAAGTCGGACAGAAAGCGATTATGGCACTGGAAAAGCTGGGGTATAAGGTTATCATGACCGATCATGGCCCCTCCGCCCGCCCGCAGCTTTCGAAAGGAATGTTAAAGGATGCAAAGAAGATCGCCGACCACAATGTAAAGATTTTCAGAGACCTTATTACCGGTGATCAACCGCTGGTAGGCATCGAACCTTCAGCCATTCTGACTTTCAGAGATGAATACCCGGACCTGGTTTCGGAAGAACTGGCGGAAGATGCGAAAAAGATTGCCGCGCATACATATCAGTTTGACGAATTCATTGCCAGAGAATATGACCGGAAAAAGATCAGCCGGGAAGAGTTTACCAGCAAACAGCAACTGATCAAATTACATGGGCATTGTCAGCAAAAAGCGATAAGTGGTATGGTGGCAGCCAAGAAAATGCTTTCTATTCCTGCTAATTATACGGTACAACTGATTCCTTCCGGATGTTGCGGAATGGCCGGTTCGTTCGGGTATGAAAAAGAGCATTATGATTTATCGATGAAGATCGGGGAAATGGTTTTATTCCCGGCAGTAAGGCAACAGCCCGAAGAAGTAATCATAGCTGCTCCCGGTACCAGCTGCCGTCATCAGATTCACGATGGCACCGGCCGGAAAGCACTTCACCCTGCCGAAATTTTATGGAATGCTTTAAAATAATATCGGTCTGAGGACTGAATGGGCTTATGTTTTCAGGCACTTCTTATAAGAAAAAGTGCCTGAAAAAACAGTATTTCCCGTCAGGAAATGGTAATGGAAACTCCAAGCAATTTATAAAACTCCTTCAGAATGGCAGGATGCCCGGGCCATGCCGGTGAAGTAGTCAGGTTACCTTCGGTTATAGCATCAGCAACCCCTATTTCTTTAAAATTACCACCGGCACGTGTTACGTCCGGCCCCACAGCGGGATAGGCTGTCAGCGTTCGGCCTTTTACCACATCCGCCGCGGTCAGAATCTGAATACCATGACAAATAGCAGCCACGGGCTTGTTTTCTGTAAAGAAATGCTGAGTAACCTCAATCACTTTTTTGTTCAGCCTGATATACTCAGGTGCACGACCTCCGGTAATATAAAGGCCGTCATAATCAGCAGCATTTACCGTTGAAAGATCTGCATTGATTGTAAAGTTATGCCCGCGGGATTCTGCATACGTCTGGAAACCAACGAAATCGTGAATAGCAGTTGCGATCTGATCACCCGCTTTTTTATCAGGACATACCACATCAACCTTCAGGCCTACCGACAACAAAGCCTGATAAGGAACCATCAGTTCATAATCTTCTACAAAATCACCGGCCAGCATCAAAATTTTCTTACTCATTGCTTATCAGGTTTAAGTTTAATTGTAAAATATCTAAACTCCGGAAATACACCGGTTGTTTAAACTATAACTTTAATCATAACGTAATGGGTTCCCGTAATAATTTAAGGTTGTGTTAATTGATTCTACCAAAGCTTTAACAGGGAATATTCCTTCTTCTTCTCCCCGCAAAACTTATCTGTATTTTGATTTTTATAATATATTTATATTATATTTACAAGCATTACAATACAACTAAATTATAAAATATGAGCAGCCGAGGTGCGGGGTTCAATCCTGCCAACCGTTTTGATACCTTGCATGTTGAATACGAAGAAGCCTTTTTGTATGACGGAGAAGGAGAGAAAATTGACCCGCATACAGTATTTATAGAAGAAGAATCAAAAAGTATTCTTAATGTATCTAACAGCCCGGATCTTCTCAACTTCCATTCTGTTAATCCTTACCGGGGTTGTGAACATGGGTGCATATATTGTTACGCAAGGAATTCGCATGAGTACTGGGGTTTTTCGGCCGGACTGGATTTTGAATCCAAAATTATGGTTAAGAAAAATGCCCCGCAGTTGCTGGAAAAGCTATTTCTTTCCCGAAACTGGAAACCCCATGTGATCCATTTATCAGGCAATACGGATTGCTATCAACCTGCGGAAAAACGTTTCAGGCTAACCAGGCAGCTGTTAAGTGTTTGTCTGCAATATCGCAATCCTGTGAGTATACTTACAAAAAATGCTTTGGTACTGCGGGATATGGATATTCTGAAAGAGTTATCCCGCCATCATCTCATTCACGTCTCTGTTTCACTCACTACCCTTAACGAAGATCTCCGTCGCGCACTGGAGCCGCGCACCGTCACTTCAAAAAAACGCTTGCAGGTAATCAACACCTTGTCAGCGGAGGGTATTCCTACAGGTGTAATGACCGCACCCATCATTCCCGGGCTCAACGACCATGAAATTCCCGATCTTATCAAGGCGGCCGCAGATAACGGTGCATGCTGGTCGGGGTATACGGTAGTGAGATTAAACGGTGCCATAGCATCTCTGTTTGAAGAATGGGTTTTCAGACATTATCCTGACAGAGCCACCAAAATTCTCAATCAGATTAAAGAATGTCACGGAGGCAATCTGAACGATTCACGCTTCGGTGTACGCATGAAGGGCGAAGGGAATTACGCTATTCATATTAAACAACTGCATCAGCTCGCCTGTAAAAAGTATTTCAAAGACGGTGGTACATTCCCTGAACCGGACACTTCTCAGTTTCTGAACAAAGGTCAGCTGAATTTGTTCTGAAATGTTTTCAATTCAGATGATAACTGGAATCCTTTTTGCTGTTGACAATCTGAGAGCTCCTGATTAAACCGATCACAATAGAGCCTAATACAAGGGCTACAATCACCAGTAAAGCTGAAATAACGGTAAACTGGGCAACTTCGGCATGGGCCTCTCTGAATAACTGCCTCCCTATTTCTGACTGAATATGGGTTAAGGCAATAAGGCTTTCTTTCGCGCCCATAAAGACAGGGATCCCTTCGGACTGGTAAAAAGCCCTTCCTTCTGGCGGGTCAAGGTTTAGAACAGTGGTTTCAATCTGCTCATATTCTCCAATCAGCTTTTTAAAAGCAGCCAGGCTTTCACTTTCCTTATCCACCAGATAAGTCAGCTCAAATGCACTGATCAGCGAATCAATTCTTGCATTATGCTTAGCCAGTTGCGTTCTGATGTCAGCAAGTTCAGGAGCCTCAGATGAGGAAAGGTATTTTTCAACAATAATTCGTTTTGTATACAAATCCTCACTCAGATAAATGATATCAATGGCCGGGATCAGCCGGTCTTCGTAAATTGAAGAAAAAGATTTGTCAATTCCCCTCATATTACTGCCGGATACCAGGATCAGAAATACCAGAAACAACAGAATCCCACTGAGCAAAAGAGCAGCTTTAAACTTTTGTTGTATGACGAAAGACCATTTCATTCCAATGCATTAAACCCCGGAAGATTGAATTCTTCCGGGGTTTAAATATAAAAAACTAATGCCTATTAACCCTGATAAAGCGCAACTATTTCAATCTTTCCTCAAATAATTTCAAAATCCGTTTGTATTCATCAGTCCAGGATGTGGGCTCCACAAAGCCGTGGTCTTCCATCGGATAAGAAGCAAGTTCCCAGTTTTCTTTCCCCAATTCAATCAAACGTTGCGAAAGCCTCACCACATCCTGATAATGTACATTCACATCTACCATACCATGGCATATCAGTAAATGCCCTTTTAATCCGTCAGCGTGATAAAGAGGAGAGCTTCTGCGATAAGCCAGACTGTCGGTTTCAGGTTCATTCAGGATATTGGAAGTATATGGATGATTATAAGCAGCCCAGTCTGTCACCGGTCGTAATGCCGCACCTGCCTTAAACAGGTCGGGTTTGGTAAACATGGCCATCAGGGTAATAAATCCACCGTATGAGCCACCATAAACCCCGATTTTCTGCGGATGAATTTTATGGTTTTTCACCAGCCATTGAGCAGCATCTTCATGATCATCCAGATCTTTACCACCCATAAAACGATAAATACCGGTGCGCCAGTCACGGCCATAGCCTGCACTCCCCCGGTAATCTATGTCGAGTACGGTGTAACCTTTGTCTGCCAGTAAATTGTGGAACATATATTCTCTGAAGTAATTACTCCACCATTTATGGGCATTTTGCAGATAACCCGCTCCATGCACAAAAATCACAGCCTTACCGTTACTTTTGGCGGGTTTATACACTCTTGCGTAAATCGGTGCGCCATCTCTGGCGGTGATGGTCGTTACCAATGGTTCTCTCCACGAATAAGATCTGAACTCCTCCGTGGTGGAAGAAGTAATTTTCAGTGCTTCCGCACCAGCTTTGTTTTCCTGAATATATAACTCCCAGGGTGTATTGCTGTTTGAATACCGGATAGCCAGATACTTTTCATCGGGCGAAAGTGTCACTTCATGCGCTCCGGTCCCTTTAGTCAGCTGCACCATCTCTCCGCCATCGACAGGCAACCTGTAAAAATGCTGCTCGCCGGGGTGCGCTTTATTTGAGCTTATATAAAAATGCTGCTTATCCCTCGATAAAGTAACCTGCTGAATTTCAAAATTACCGGAAGTCAGTGCCGTTTTGGTGCCTGTTACTACATTCTGTTTATATAAATGAGAATACCCTGTTGCTTCACTCTGATAGTAAATCGTCTGCTCGTCGATCCATCCTAAGTCACCTCCGCTCATAGCATATCCTCCTATCCCCGGCCCGCCGATCCAGGCTTCATCGCGCTGACGGTCGAGTAATTTCAAGGTCATCTGTTCCGGATCGAGTTTCATAATCCAGCGATCCTTATTGTCAAGCGATTTGATTACCACCACAGCGTTCGCACCGCTTTCTGACCAGAACGGACCATTCACCAGCACTTTCCTTTCGCTGTTTTTCTTTGCTGAATCCTGTTTGGGATATTCGCTGAGATAATCAGGCTTATCATGAATGCCGGGTATATCCATTACGGCTAATCTCAGCGTAGTATCTCCGGCGATATGATACACCCAGAATTCGGAATGCGTAGCCGGAGCTCCCACCTTGGTACGGGCGGGTATGTTCTCCGTAAAACCTGACTCGGTCACATAGTTAGGAACCAGTGTTGATTTTGCCTTTCCGGGTACTTCACTCAGTGTATAGGTAACAAACCTCCCATCCGGACTGATACTCAGATTTGTCATTCTTTTGTCACCCAGATAAATTTCCTTTGGTCCTTCCGGCTTATCTGCTTCAAGTGCCTTATCTTTTGCAGTACTTTTCTCTTTTCTTTCCTTCAGTACTTCAAAGATTTCCAGCTGGTCTTTTTTCAGCCAGTCTTCCTGCGTAGTTTGTTTCGGATCTGCTTTTTTTACCCCGGATTTAAAGTTGGTAAGGCTTGTCAACGTTCCGTCTGCCAGTTCATAACGGAACAGATTTCCATCCTGTTGAAATATGACCGCTTTTTCATCGGCACTGAATACCGGGTTCTGCTCTTTCGCTACGGTTCTCATAAGCACTCTGACGGAATAATCCCTGCAATTCAACAGGTAAATATCTCCGTTTTTCTCATACACTTTTAAGGAATAATCCTTGTTGAATTTCCCCTTAACGGCAGGTAATGCCAGCCTTTCCTTTCTCTCAACTTTCTCCGTTTTCTGATTTTCCAGTGTATAGCTGTAAAGTGAATCAGACACATTCTGCTCCGGATTCCAGGAAAAATAGATTTTTTGAGCATCAGCAGACCATTCAATATCCGAAGGTGATGTCCCCATCCACACTTTAGGATCGCGCATGATCTTTTCAACAGAAAGCGGAGGCAGTTTCTGCGCCTGAGCCTGAAAACAAAATAAAAATACAACAGCTGTTATCAGCGGCTTTTTAAAATGAAGCATAACAAAATTCTGAATAATGAGGCAAGATATTTGATGGCGCAATTTAAGGGTTTAATCACATTTGCCGTATATAATGAGGTACATTCTGTCAGTTTTGCAGTTGTTTCCGGATGTTATCCTTTAGTATAGCGCACACCTGATCCATCTCCGGTTCGGATAAATTGCCAAATCCAAAACGCATGGCAGAAAAGCGCCGGGTCTGGTACAGAAGCGTTTGAGGCACATATAATCCACCTTCCTGGCATTGTTTACTCAGACGTAAAAGGTTAATTTTCTTATGCCAGACCGTCCAGAAAGCAAGCCCTCCGGGTGGTTGTGAAAACGTCACCACTTCGTCAAATTCCTGTTTCAGTACATTAGTGAAATAATCCCTTCTCTGATGATAAACCTTTTGTACCTTCTTTAAATGCCGCTGAATCTCTCCCTCATGTAACAGTTCACCCAGTGCCTGTTCCATCAGCAAATCACTCTGTCGGTCAATAATACGACGAAGTTTGGAAAGTTCCGTGATCAGATTATCTGGTCCGATTACAAAACCAGCACGTAACCCCGGTGCCAGCGCTTTGCAAAATGAACCCACATATACAACCATACCTGCGGTATCTACACTGGCTAATGGCAGTAAAGGCCGACTATCAAAATGAAAGTCATAATCATGATCATCTTCCAGAATAACAAAGCCAAAGGTTTCGGCAAGCTGCAGTAACTCCAGCCGCCGTTCCGAAGTAAGTGTAACAGTGGTCGGATAATGATGGTGCGGTGTAATATAAACCATACGCACTTTTGTCCGTTCACAAAGTTTACGGATAGCCTCCACAGAAATTCCCTGATGATCGACGGGGATAGAGTGCAGCCGCGCCCCGGCTTTCTGAAAAATCATATTAGACAGATAATTCCCTAACTCACCCACCACCACCGCATCACCCGGTTCAATCAGCAGATTGGAAACCAGATACAAACCCATGTGTACACCACGGGTAGTGATAATATTTGATTCAGAGACGCTTAACCCTCTGGAGGTGCTTAAAAAATCAGCAAGTTTGTTCCGATAATATTTATTCCCTTCTACGAAAGAATAACCCAGGAATCTGCGGTTGTTCTGCCGCCTGAGTATCTGATGACTGGCTCTGGTAATTTTATCCATGGGAGTAAGCCTGATATCCGGGGTTCCGTCAGTCAGTTCCAGGCCTGCATTGGAAATCGAGACCGGGTGGTCCAGTAACCTGTTCTCCCGAAAAGAAAAACCCGTTACAACCGGAAAACCTGGTTTGGTCAATTCTTCCCGGCCGGGTACTCCCAGCATAAACACCGGTTGCCTGTTTGCGACAAACGTCCCCCGATCCGGGAGAATTTCAATCCATCCCTGAGTTTCCAGTTCATTATAAACCGCAATAGCCGTTTTCCGATGTATCTGAAGTGTATCAGCCAGCACCCGGCTGCCTGGTAATTGCATACCCACCGGCAGGAGTTCCCGCTGAATGGCCGTCATAACCTGCTCAGCAATCTGCCTGTATACCGGCACCTTTGATACCCTGTCAATTGTAACAAAGCTCTTAAAAGAAAACCCAACCGGACTACCCATATACCAAAAAACCGGATCATAATAATAGTCCGGCAAGATACTACTTTTGCTGCGTAATAACTTAAAACAATATGCAATTACGATTAATTACTTCAGTCTTATTATCTTTTTCATTGGCTTTCCCCTCACACTCTCAGGATATTCAGCTTGATCCTGTAACAGTAACTTCTTCTCTGGTTGAGAAAAGGTCCTCCGAAACAGGTCGCAATATCATCGCCATACAAGGTGAAATTTTTGCAAAGCTTCCTGTTTACAGCATAGACGATCTGTTGCGTTATTTACCGGGTATTGAAGTGCAGGCACGTGGGCCCATGGGCTCCCAGAGTGATATCGTATTGCGCGGAGGCACTTTTCAGCAGGTCCTGATCATTCTGGACGGCATAAGGCTCAATGATCCAAATACCGGTCATTTTAACAGCTATATACCCATTGCCCCGGCTGAAATTGCCCGCATTGAAATCCTGAAAGGAGCGTCTTCGGCTTTATATGGTTCAGAGGCCGTTGGAGGTGTAGTCCATATTATTACCAAAACCTTTTCGGCCAGGCTTCGTGATACAACAGAAAATACGACCATCAAAAAAGATATTGCCGGAAGCCTTGCTGCTGGTATGCACGGATTGCTGAACCTGCAGGCAGGCGGAAACTGGCAATCCGATAAGGTGGCATTCTCAGCAGGTGTGGTCAGCAATAACGCACATGGAGAACAGCAAAGAGGTATTAACGGTTATTTCCACAATCATACGGTATCCGCTTCTGCAAAATTCAGATTAAGTGAAAAGACCGAAATCGGCATTCGCTCCGCATTTGACCAACGTGATTTTGCCGCACAGAATTTTTACACGACACTGGTATCAGATACGGCCAGCGAAAAAGTCAGGAGTTTCTGGAATCATTTACAGGTTAAACACCAGACCAGGCGTGGCCAGCTATCACTGGACCTGAGCAATAAAAATCTCAATGACCAATATCTGTTCAATCCGCGTTCTGTTAAAAATATCAGTGATTCCCGCTTAACCCAGGCGCTGCTTACCTGGAGCCGCCCACTCACGAATTCACTGTCAATGGCAACCGGACTGCATTATCAGAACAAGTCGATCAGTTCCAACGACAGAGGTGAGCATGCGATGAATCAGCTGGCGCCTTTTATAACACTTCACCAGCAATTCGGCAACTTCTTTATCAATCCGTCGATCAGATTCGACTGGCGCGAAAACATCGGTACAGAAGTAGTGCCTCAGCTTAACCTGGCCTTTAAGAAAAACAAATGGCAGTTCAGAGGAGCCATTGGGAAAAGCATCAGAGACGCCGATTTTACAGAGCGATATAACAATTACAATAAGCAGCTGGTTACAGGGGGAAGCATAGGAAACCCGGCCTTAAAAGCAGAAAGAGCTCTGAGTTATGAAGCTGGTGCCGACTGGTTTTTACATTCAAAACTAAAGCTGTCGGCCACCCTGTTTGAACGGCATCATCAGAATCTGATTGATTACATGCCCACTCCTTATGAAGAAATGCCCCGGAAAGACAATCTTTCTCCCACAGGATCCTTTGCACTGGCCAGAAATATTGCCAGGGTCAAAACGAGCGGGGTTGAAATTGACTTACAATATAAGCAGATCATTCAGGAGCATCAATCGGTCTGGATTACGACAGGGGCTCAATGGTTAAACAGTCACAGCAGCACGCAGGAACTTACCTTTTATCTTTCGTCGCATGCACGCTGGATAGCCAATATGTCCCTGAATTATCAGTATAAGAATTTCCAGTTCAGTATTAACAGCATTTACAAAAACCGGAAACCAAGTCACTCAGATGCTTTACAGGTAGCCCTTACTCCTGAATACTTCTTAATGAATGCCAAAGCCGAATACGGATTTAAAAAGGTTGCTGTTTTCATCCAGTCCGATAACCTTCTTAATACCGATTACAGTGATTTACTCGGCTCGGATATGCCAGGAAGATGGATTAGCGGAGGGGTGAAATTCCGCTTACAGAGTTCACTATAAAGCAGGAAGCAACAGAGAATTCCTCCGTATTTCGTGGCAATGCAGACCTAAACAGATAAATATCTCCATTTACAAAACAAAGGAGCTGTCCGAAAAAAATCAGACAGCTCCTTTCTGGTAGTATAGAGACTGGTTACTGTTTAGCAGCTTCCAGTAATTTCACAAATTCATCAAAGAGATACACCGAATCGTGCGGTCCCGGAGATGCTTCCGGGTGATACTGCACAGAGAAAGCAGGTTTGTCCTTTCTCCGGATACCTTCAACCGTATTATCATTGAGATTGATATGTGTAATTTCCACATTTGAATCTTCGGTAATCGCCTCTCTGCTGACAGCAAAGCCATGATTCTGTGAAGTAACTTCACAAAGTCCCGTCAGCAGATTTTTCACCGGATGATTAAGGCCACGGTGACCGTTATGCATTTTGTAGGTCGGGATACCACTGGCAAGCGCAAGCAGCTGATTCCCCAGACAAATCCCGAACAAAGGCTTATCCGTTTCGAGGAATGCTTCCATGGTTTTCACCGCGTAAGCCATTGCCTCCGGGTCACCCGGGCCATTGGAAATAAAGAAGCCGTCGGGATTCCATTCCAGGATTTCATGAACCGGAGTCTGTGCCGGAAATACCTTACAGAAACAACCCCTCTCCGCCAGGTTCGTCAGGATACTTTTCTTGATACCATAGTCCATTACAGCAATGCGGTACTTGCTTCCTTCTTCCTCTCCGGCAAAATAAGGCGCTTCAGTAGAAACGATCGAGGATAATTCCAGGCCAGCCATTGATGGAATCTCAGCCAATTTGGCTTTCAGTTCCTCTACGTCCAGAATTTCCGAAGAAATAATCGCATTCATTACACCTTTCTGACGCATATGCCTCACCAGGTGACGGGTATCAATGTTGGCTATAGCCACAATATTAAATTTCTCAAAATATTCATTCAGTGAAATATCGGCGGTATGCCTTGAATAGATATCTGAAAACACATTACAAACCATACCCTTGATTTTGAGTCCGTCGGACTCATCCTCATCATCCAGCTGGACCCCATAATTACCAATATGAGAAGCAGTGTTCACAATAATCTGACCATAATAAGAAGGATCAGTATAGATCTCCTGATAGCCGGTCATCCCCGTGCTGAAACAAATTTCCCCTCCGGTGGTGCCGATTTTACCGGCGGCAACACCACGATAGAAAGTTCCGTCTTCTAAAAGTAATAAGGCTTCTTTTGCCTGGCTCATAATTTTGTTATACGGGATAAACTATTTTCAAAAAATATAAATTCCTGCAAAATTAATGAATAAAATCTAAAAAAAAGGGTTAAACAGTAAACGTTTAACCCTTCCTTTATATTTATTCAATTCTCATCGAAATCAACTTTCTTTTCCTCCGTTGAGTTCATCCTGCCATTTTTTCAATTCGTCCCATTTGCCTTCATTGGCAAGGACCGCCTGCTGACCCCATGTTGCAGGGTCATGCACGTTGAATTGGCTTCCGGCGTTATCAAGAATCTCACGGATGGCCTCAGGAGTTGCTTCAGCAAGTGCTGCAAAGGTAGAAATACCTGCTTCAGCTAATACTTCAGCAATCTTAGGTCCGATACCTTCCACCACCGTAAGGTCATCACCGGCAGCTTGTGCAGGCGCTTCTTCAGCAGCAGCAACCACCGGTGCAGCAGCAGTCTCATCAGCAGCTTTTTTACCACCACGACGACCACGACGGGTTTTCGCTGTTTTATCAGCATCAGCCAATAACAGATTGTCATTAAAGTCAACCAGCTCGATCAATGCCACCTCTGAGGCATCACCGAAACGGCTGCCTAACTTGATAATCCGGGTGTAACCACCTGGACGGTCAGCGATTTTATCAGCAACAACGTCAAACAATTCTTTTACCGCTTCTTTGTCTCTCAGGTTAGAGAAAACTGTACGGCGGCTGTGCGTAGAGTCGGACTTCGCTTTGGTAAGCAAAGGTTCAACATACTTACGCAGTTCCTTTGCTTTGGGCAAAGTAGTCTCGATACGCTTGTTAAGAATAAGCGAAGAAGCCATGTTTGACAGGAGTGCCTGCCGGTGTGAGGAAGTTCTCCCCAAATGATTAAATTTCTTTCCGTGTCTCATTGTTTTGTTAAATTAAACCTGCATCATTTTATTTGATAATACAGGTGGTCCGGTTCGGGCAGCGGGTTTAACGCGCTCAAGAAGGTAACTCTTTTAATAAGGAATCAATCCTCGTCCAAACGGTATTTGGATACATCCATACCGAATTGCAGACTTTTTTCCTGCACCAGTTGTTCAAGTTCAGTAAGTGATTTTTTACCGAAGTTTCTGAATTTCATCATGTCAGAAATCTCAAGTTTCACCAGCTCACCAAGCGTTTTCACATCGGCAGATTTCAGACAGTTATAGGCACGTACTGACAGATCAAGTTCTGATAACGGAGTTTTCAGAAGCTTTCTCATACGCAGCATTTCCTCATCTACCTGATTGTCTTCTTCAGTATGCTGTTTTTCGAACGTCATCGTCTGATCAGAGAACAACATAAAGTGCTGAATCAGAATATTCGCTGCACCTTTGAGTGCATCTTCCGGGTGGATAGAACCATCGGTCTGAATATCAATCAGCAATCTTTCATAGTCGGTCTTTTGCTCAACCCGGGTATTTTCGACGTTAAACTTAACGTTTTTAATAGGGGTATAGATAGAATCGATTGCTATATGACCAAAAGGCAGCTCATTTGCACGTGGTTCGTCTGCGGAGACATAACCTCTACCCTTGTCCAACAAAAGTTCCATTTCGAATTCCTGTTGGTCGTCTATATTACAGATTACCAGATCCGGGTTCAATACTTCAAAAGAAGAAGTAAATTTACCTATATCACCGGCAGTCACCACAGAAACGTTCTTCAGGTTTACGGTAATTCTATTTTCTACAAGGTCAGAAACCTTTTTGAAACGAACCATTTTTAAATTCAGGATAATTTCCGTAACGTCTTCAACGATTCCCTCAATAGAAGAGAACTCGTGAAGCACACCTGGGAATTTTACACTGGTGATCGCATACCCTTCCAAAGAAGAAAGTAAAATGCGACGAAGTGCGTTCCCAATGGTTACGCCATACCCTTTTTCCAATGGTTTGAACTCAAACAACCCGTGAAAATCGTCTGCTTTTTCCATGACGACTTTGTCAGGAATTTGAAAAGCTAATATTGACATAATCTTTGCTCCTTTTTTAGTAGTAAATGACAGTTGATCAGTCCGTCGTTACTTTTTCGATCGCAAAATATTCCGCTACGCGGTAGGTATATTCCCCCCTGAAACCAGGGGGGTGAGAATATTGAAAAAAGTACTGATTATTTAGAGTACAACTCGACAATGAGCTGCTCATTGATTTTCTCTGGGATCTGGTCTCTTTCAGGAAAAGTTACAAACTTTCCGGCAAGTGATTGCTTATCAAATTCCAGCCAGTTATAACGGCCGGCAGAATTCAAAGCCAGGCTGTCAACAACAGCTTCAAGAGATTTGGATTTCTCTCTTACTGATACAACCTGCCCAGGACGCAAAGAATAAGAAGGTATATTGACGATTTCACCGTCAACAAGGATATGCTTATGCGACACCAGCTGACGTGCTGCACGACGCGTTGGAGCAATACCCAATCTATAAACTGTGTTATCCAGTCTTGCCTCACAGAACTTAAGCAAGTTTTCACCGGTAATACCAGATTTAATAGTTGCGACGTGAAACAGTTTACGGAATTGTCTTTCAAGAATGCCGTAAGTATACTTCACTTTTTGCTTCTCCATTAACTGGATGGCATATTCCGTTTTTTTACCACGACGGTTTCTTCCCTGTACTCCGGGAGGATAATTTTTTTTGGCTAAAGCTTTGCTTGGACCTAAAATCGGTTCGCCAAAGCGTCTTGCAATCTTTGATTTGGGACCTGTATAACGTGCCATTTATCTTTTTTTTGGTTTTGAAAGATGATTAGATTCTGTAACCCCAGTGTCCAAATTACCAATCTAACATCTGTGTATTTTACTAAACTTATTGCTTAAACTCTTCTACGTTTCGGAGGACGACATCCGTTGTGAGGCAGAGGTGTAACGTCACGAATGGTGGTTACTTCAATACCGGAATTCTGGATAGTACGGATTGCAGACTCACGTCCGGAACCAGGACCTTTAACAAAAACTTCTGCTTTTCTCATACCCAGTTCGTGTGCTACTGCAGCGGCAGCCGAGGCGGCAGTCTGAGCAGCGTAAGGGGTATTTTTCTTAGAACCGCGGAAACCCATTTTACCTGCAGATCCCCAGGAAATTACCTGACCTGAGCTGTTGGTAATGGATATAATAATGTTGTTAAAGGTAGATTTGATGTGTACCTGTCCTACAGGCTCAACAATCACTACCCGCTTTTTAGCTTTGTCCTTTCTTTTGTTCTGTGCCATTGTTTTATGGATCTATGGTCTCAAGCAGCATGAAAGATCATGCAGCCCAATTCATTTTTACTTCGTTGCCTTTTTCTTGTTTGCAACTGTTTTACGTCTCCCTTTACGGGTACGCGAGTTATTTTTCGTTCTTTGTCCACGAAGTGGCAAACCTTTTCTGTGACGCAACCCCCTGTAACAGGCAATATCCATCAAACGTTTGATGTTAAGCTGCACTTCAGATTTCAGCGGGCCTTCTACCTTAAATTCACTCGAAATAATTGAACGAATCGCGCCAGATTCTTCGTCTGACCAGTCTACGACTTTCTTATTGACGTCTATACCAGCCTTAATCAAAATTTTACGGGCAGAGCTACGTCCGATGCCGTAAATGTAAGTAAGGGAGATTTCTCCTCTTTTCTTGTCTGGAATATCTACTCCTGCAATACGTGCCATAATTATCTTATCCTTGTCTTTGTTTGTACCGAGGATTCTTTTTGTTAATCACATACACCTTTCCTTTGCGGCGTATAATCTTGCAGTCTGCACTGCGCTTTTTTACGGATGTTTTAACCTTCATCGTTTCTAAGTATATACAAGTTCTGTTTAGTCCTGCTTATTTGTAACGGTAAACAATTCTGGCTTTTGACAAATCATAAGGAGACATCTCCAGTTTCACACGGTCGCCAGGAAGAATTTTAATGTAGTGCATTCTCATTTTCCCGGAAATATGTGCAATTACTTCATGTTTGTTTTCCAGCTGCACCCGGAACATCGCATTTGACAATGCTTCTACAATAACTCCATCTTGTTCAATTGACGCCTGTTTAGCCATACAAATTTATCCCTGATTTTTTTAATTTGAAGCACTTACCATTAAGCTGGTATTGCTGGTTACTTGTTCGATATATTCAAAGGTAGTCAGAATTTCAGCCTGACCTTTCCTGATTGCTACTGTATGTTCAAAATGAGCTGAAGGCTTTCTGTCCACTGTCCGGATCGTCCACCCATCTCTTTCCTGAACTACATTTCGCTTACCAAGATTAATCATAGGCTCTATCGCAATGACCATTCCTTCTTTCAGTTTTACCCCACTTCCCTTCTTTCCGTAATTCGGAACTTCAGGACTTTCGTGGAGATTCTTACCTACTCCGTGGCCAACCAGCTCTCTTACCACCGAGTAACCGTATTTTTCAACGTATTGCTGAATTGCAGATCCAAGATCTCCCATTTTTCCTCCATCAACTGCCTTTTCAATCCCTTTATAAAGTGAACGCTTGGTCGTAATAAGCAAATCCATTACTTCTTTCGCTACTTCACCAACAGGATATGTATAGGCACTGTCACTGTGGAAACCATTCAGCTTTACGCCACAATCAACAGAAATGATATCTCCCTCTTTCAATATATAATTGCTGGGAAAACCATGCACTACTGTTTCGTTTACTGAAATACAAAGGGAACTCGGAAAATCATTATATCCTTTGAAAGACGGGATTCCTCCGTTATCTCTGATGTATTCTTCAGCTACTTTATCCAATTGCCTGGTAGTAACACCAGGTTTAATCCATTTGGCAACTTCGGCATGCGCCTTACCCAGAACCTGACCGCTCACCTTAATCAGACCAATCTCTTCGTCAGTTTTCAGGTATATCATCTTATCACTCAGGCTTCGATTGTACTTGCACTCTCTCCTTTTACCCTTCCGGATTTCATCAATCCTTCATAGCGGCGCATCAGGAGATAACTTTCGATCTGCTGTAAGGTATCCAGTACCACCCCTACCATAATAAGAAGGGAAGTGCCACCAAAAAACTGTGCAAAATCATGCGTCATTCCCAAAAGGCTTGCAAATGCAGGCATAATAGCCACAACAGCAAGTAATATAGCACCCGGGAAAGTAATCCGGTCAAGCACAGTACTGATAAAATCAGATGTCTGCTGACCAGGCTTAATGCCGGGAATAAATCCGCCACCCCGCTTCATATCGTCTGAAATCTGCTGAGGGTTTACCGAAATCGCTGTATAAAAGAATGTAAATACAATGATCAGAAAGGCAAATAACAGGTTGTACTGCCATGATGTAAAATCAGCAAATACTGCAGCTATATTGCTGGCAGTATCACTTTCTTCAGCAAAGAGAGACGCAACAAAAGACGGTACAAACATCAGCGCCTGAGCGAAAATGATCGGCATTACACCGGCAGCATTCACTTTCAGCGGAAGATATTGTCTTTGTCCGCGTGTTATTTTATTACCGACTACCTGTTTTGCATACTGGATAGGAATCCGGCGGACAGCCTGCGTAAGCATCACTGCACCCATAATCACGAAATACAAAGCTACAATCTCAAGAACGAACAGTAATATCTGGCCACTTCCTCTTGAAGAAAACTCTTTGATGATTGACTCCGGAAATCTGGAAACAATCCCGATCATGATCAGCATGGAAATCCCGTTTCCGACACCTTTATCAGTAATTCTTTCACCAAGCCACATACAGAACATGGTACCTGCTGTAAGAATAAATACTGAAGAAATGGTAAACATACTTCTGGTAACCAGCAAAGCTTCATCAGGTACCATCGTATTCAGGTATGTCATTCCTTGTGCAAAAGTGACAATGATCGTAAGAATACGGGTAATCTGATTCAATTTTTTCCTGCCGGACTCACCTTCTTTCTGCATCTTCTGGAAATAAGGCAAAGCCATCGTCAACAATTGTATGGCGATGGATGCAGAAATGTAAGGCATAATACCCAAGGCAAAAATCGAAACTCTGCTGAATCCACCACCCAGGAAAGTATCCAGTAAACCTAATAACCCTTGCGAATTGAAGTTCATCAGGTCAGGTTCAATACCCGGTAGAATTACAAAGGATCCCAGACGGAAAACCGTAATAAACAAAAGAGTGTTGAGAATACGTGTTCTCAACTCCTCAATTGAAAAAATATTTTTAATAGTTTCGATAAATCGCTTCATATTGCGGGTTTCTGCTGTTACCGGTTAGCAAATTGAATAAACAACCGGTTGGGTTATAGTTTGATGGCTTTTCCACCTACTTTCTCAATAGCCTCAACAGCGGCGCCTGAGAAAGCATGTAATTTGATTTCTACAGGAGAAGTGAGCTCTCCTCTGTTCAATACCTTCACCAGGTCTTTGCTTCCCACGTAACCATGACTCACGAGAAAATCGAAATCAATCACATTTACGCTGAATTTTTCAACAAAGCCCTGAACAGTATCCAGGTTGATTACTTTATAAGCAACTCTGTTCAGGTTTTTAAAACCAAATTTCGGAACACGTCTCTGTAAAGGCATCTGACCACCTTCAAAACCGGCTTTACGGCTGTAGCCCGAACGGGACTGCGCACCTTTATGGCCTTTTGTGGAGGTACCACCTCTTCCGGAACCTGTTCCACGACCAATACGCTTACGGGTTTTAACCGAACCTTCCGCAGGTTTAAGTGAACTGAGATTCATTACTTTCAAATATTTAAATTTCTTCTACTTTAACCAAGTGGTTTACTGTACGGATCATACCGTCAATAGCACCATTTCTTTCTTTCTCAACAGACCGGTTGATTTTACCTAATCCCAAAGCCTTGATGGTTCTTTTCTGAACATCCGGTCTTTTGATGGTACTCTTGATCTGAGTTATACGAACTTTAGTCATTATTTCTCTTGCTCTTAAAGTACTTTATTAACCATTAAACACCTTATTCAGAGAAACCCTGCGCTGCATCGCAATCTGGTGAGGGGCTCTCATTTTAAGTAATGCATCTACTGTTGCTTTCACCACATTGTGCGGGTTGGAAGAGCCTTTGGACTTAGCAACCACATCGTGAATACCAGCTACTTCAAAAACAGCACGCATTGCACCACCGGCGTTAACACCGGTACCTGGAGCTGCTGGTTTCACAAGTACCAGACCACCACTGAATTTACCTTCCATTTCATGAGGAACAGTAGTTTTCAGCAAGGGAATCTGAACCAGATTTTTCTTAGCATCATCAATTCCTTTGGAGATGGCGTCAGTAACTTCATTGGCTTTACCCAATCCGTAACCAATAACACCTTTTCCATCACCAACCACTACGATTGCAGAAAAGCTGAAACGGCGTCCGCCCTTTACTACCTTGGCTACTCTGTTGATTGCTACAACGCGCTCCTTGAGCTCTTGTTCGTTAACCTTTGCAGGTCTTGCTATATTAGACATAAGTTCAATCTTAGAATTTTAAGCCTCCCTCACGGGCTCCTTCGGCTAATGCTTTTACTTTACCATGGTATAAGTACCCGCTCCGGTCGAAAACGACTGCCGAAATTCCGGCACTTAGTGCTTTTTCCGCCAGTTTTTTACCAACTTCTGAAGCAATTTCAACGTTTGTATTCTCTTTTTTCCCTAATTCAAGAGATGAAGCACTGGTGATTGTCTCACCAGTTTCATCATTTGTAATCTGAGCGTAAATATTTGTATTAGAACGAAATACTGACAAACGAGGTCTTTCAGGGGTTCCGGAAATTTTCTTCCGGATCGAAAGCTTGATTCGTTGTCTTCTTTCTGTCTTTGCCGTCGCCATTTCGGTTATTTTTAAAAATTGATAACTTCCGACTTAATTTGTCTTATTTCTTAGATGCTGACTTACCGGCTTTGCGGCGAATCTGCTCACCCACAAAACGGATACCTTTACCTTTGTAAGGCTCGATTTTGCGTAATGAACGAATCTTAGCTGCTACAGAACCAAGTAGTTCCTTATCAATTCCTTCCAGGATAACTTTCGGATTCTGGCCTTTTTCAGTTAAAGCTGATACTTTAACCTCTGACGGAATTGATATAAAAATGTTGTGAGAGTAACCCAGGTTCAATTCAAGCAGATTTCCTGTTGCACTGGCTTTGTAACCAACCCCAACGATCTCCAGCTCTTTTTTGTAACCTTCACTCACGCCTATCACCATGTTGTTTACAAGTGACCTGTAAAGTCCGTGTAACGCTTTATGCGTTTTCTGTTCTGTAGGACGCTTGACAGTAACCACATTACCGTCTACTTCAACGCTGATTGCAGAATCAACCGCCTGCTCAAGGGTTCCTTTAGGACCTTTTACAGAAACAACGTTATCCTTACCTACTGATACACTTACACCAGCGGGCAATTCAATGATTTTATTTCCTATTCGTGACATTGCTTTCTTGTATCTTTATTAGTACACGAAACATAATACCTCACCACCTACATTCAGCGTTTTCGCTTCCTTATCAGTGATTACGCCTTTTGACGTGGATAAGATAACTGTTCCTAAACCACTCAAAACACGAGGTACAGCATCAGCACCTGAATATTTTCTTAAACCTGGCTTACTGATTCTGCCCAGTTTAACGATGGCCGACTGCTTGGTTTGCGGATTATATTTCAAAGCGATTTTGATAGTTCCCTGAGGACCAGTCTCATCGAATTTGTAACTTTGAATATAACCTTTGTCAAACAGAACTTTAGTTATCTCTTTCTTTATATTAGAAGCCGGAATTTCAACAATCCTATGCTTCGCTTTTATGGCATTTCTGATTCTGGTCAGATAATCTGCTATTGGATCCGTAACCATATTGGTGACTGTTAACGCACTATCCTAAAAAGGCGTGCAAAGTTAAGTAATTTTAATCAGAATTAAAAAAGGTATTTACCAACTGGATTTGGTAACTCCGGGAATCTTCCCTTGAGAAGCCATATCACGGAACAAAACGCGGGAAATACCAAACTTACGCATATAGCCTCTGGGGCGGCCCGTAATCTTACAACGGTTGTGCAATCTTACAGGGGAAGAGTTGCGCGGGAGCTTATCGAGACCTACGTAATCGCCGGCTTCTTTAAGTTGAGCCCTTTTCTCGGCATATCTCGCCACGAGGGCTTGCCTTTTACGTTCTCTTGCTTTTACTGATTCTTTTGCCATTATTCAGTGAATATCTATATTCTTATTGTCTCTGTTATTTGGAAGATGCAAAAGGCATACCCAGTGCTTTCAGCAGCTGATAACTTTCTTCATCGGTTTTGGCAGTAGTTACAAAAGTAATGTCCATACCTGTGATCCGATTGATCTTATCAATGCTGATCTCCGGGAAAATGATCTGCTCTTTAACTCCAAAGGTATAGTTACCTCTTCCGTCAAAACCTTTGTCACTGATACCTTTGAAGTCCCTTACCCGTGGCAATGCAATTGCGGTAAGTCTGTCCAGGAATTCATACATACGTTCTCCGCGAAGTGTTACTTTCGCACCGATAGGCATGTTCTCACGCAGTTTAAAGTTTGAAACGGCTTTTTTGGAGATGGTTGGAATCGCTTTCTGTCCTGTGATCAGGCCAAGCTCCTCTACTCCTATATCAACAAGTTTCTTGTCTGATACAGCTGCGCCAATTCCTTTGTTAAGTACAATCTTGGTCAGGCGTGGAACCTGCATGATTGATTTGTACTCAAACTTCTCATGTAGCTGTGCTACAATTTCGTTAGTATACTTTTCTTTTAATCTTGGTTTTGCCATGATTGACAGTTAAATTATGGTGGATTACCGACCCACTTCTTCGTTTATGTATTAACCGATGAAATTACCGGTCTTTTTCGAATACCTCTGAAGCTTTCCTTTATCGTTCAGTTTACGACCAACACGTGTCGCTTCGCCTGTAGAAGGATCAACTACCTGAAGGTTGCTGATATGAACAGCGCCTTCAACTTTCTCAATACGTCCCTGGGGATTCTGTGCATTAGGCTTAATGTGTTTTGTCACCAAGTTAACGCCTTCAACCCGCGCACGCTGCTTGTCTACCAATACAGAGAGAACCTTTCCGGTCTTCCCTTTGGAGTTTCCGCTGATTACTTTTACGGTGTCACCAGTGCGGATATGCAATTTCGATGTATTATTATTTTTCTTTTCCATTTTTCAAAAGGATTTGAAATATCGCTGTAGCTGATGCCTGTAATTACAGTACTTCAGGAGCAAGCGATACGATCTTCATAAATTGCTTTTCACGAAGCTCACGTGCTACAGGACCGAAAATACGGGATCCTCTTGGCTCGTCATTGTTGTTAAGCAATACGGCTGCATTATCTTCGAACCTGATATAGCTTCCATCTTTACGACGGATCTCTTTTTTGGTTCTGACAACCACTGCTTTTGAAATTGTACCTTTCTTCATACTGCTTGAAGAAAGTGCAGATTTAACTGTTACTACAATTTTATCACCAACGGAAGCATAACGCTTGCCGGTACCACCCAATACCCGGATAACCAGTACTTCTTTGGCGCCACTGTTGTCTGCAACAGATAACCTTGATTCTTGCTGTACCATTGTTATTATTTCGCTTTTTCAAGTATTTCTACTAATCTCCAACGCTTGCTTTTGCTTAAAGGGCGCGTTTCCATAACCCTGACGGTATCCCCGATGTTGCACTGATTGAGCTCGTCATGGGCCATCAATTTGGTAGTTCTTTTCATGAACTTACCGTACATTGGGTGTTTGATTTTACGTTCTACGGCGATCACAATAGATTTCTCCATTTTATTGCTGACCACTTTTCCAACTCTCTCTTTGCGTAAGTTTCTTGCTACTGCTTCCATAATAGAATAGCTGCTTTAAAATGTTTGCTGCTTATTTTGTTTTAGCCGTTAAAGCTGTGTTCAGGCGGGCAATCTGCCGGCGGGTAGCACGGATTCTTAACGGATTTTCAACTGGAGAAACAGCATGGGCAAACTTTAAACGTAGCAGACGCTCTTTCTCTTGACCTATTTGCTCCTTCAGCTGTTCAGCAGAAAGAGCGTTTATTTCCTGATTATTCTTCGACATATCGATACTGGTTTCAGTAATTAAAGACTAGGTATACTATTCCTGATAATCGCGACGAACGATAAACTTAGTCCTTACGGGCAATTTCTGAGCTGCTAAACGCAACGCTTCATTGGCTGTTTCAAGACTAACACCCGTTGCTTCGAAAAGGATTGTACCTGGCTTAACCATAGCTACCCAATATTCCGGAGCACCTTTACCTTTACCCATCCTTACCTCTGCAGGCTTCTTTGTAATCGGCTTGTCAGGGAATACACGAATCCACACCTGACCTTCACGTTTCATGGCACGCGTAACAGAAATACGCGCAGCTTCAATCTGACGTGCAGTCAGCCAGCCTGGCTCTAGTGCTTTGATAGCAAAAGAACCGAAAGCGATCTGATGGCCACGAGTTGCCACACCGTTGAACGCTCCTTTATCTTTTTGTTGCTTGCGAAATCTGGTTCTTTTCGGCTGTAACATCTTTTCAGTTATTTACACCGGACAACATCCGGAAACCTTTAATTATTTCTTTCTTTTGTTTCTTTTACGGCGGTCCGCACCTTTGTCCTCACCGGCACCACCACCGCGTCTTTCTCTGCGGTCATCTGATGATCTGCCACCTCTGTCATTGGACGGTGCAGCACTTGCACTTGGTGTAAGATCTCTCTTTCCGTAAAGTTCTCCTTTGAAGATCCAGACTTTGATTCCGATTTTTCCGTACACGGTTTGTGCTTCAGAAATAGCATAATCAATGTCAGCTCTTAAAGTATGCAGTGGAATACGGCCTTCTTTATATTCTTCAGTACGTGCCATTTCAGCACCTCCCAAACGACCAGAAAGACGTATTTTGATACCTAAAGCACCAACGCGCATCGCAGATCCGATGGATTGTTTCATAGCTCTTCTGTAAGAGATACGTGCTTCAAGTTGTTGTGCGATGGTTTCTCCCACCAGTTTGGCGTCGATTTCAGGGCGCTTGATCTCATAAATGTTGATCTGAACGTCTTTCCCTGTAATCTTCTTAAGTTCTTCTTTGATTTTATCGACTTCAGTTCCGCCTTTTCCGATTACAATACCCGGACGGGCCGTGTGAATTGTAAGGGTAATCCGCTTAAGTGTTCTTTCAATGATTACTCTTGAAATTGCACCTTTTGGAATTCGGGCCTGAATATACTTACGTATTTTTTCGTCTTCTATCAGCTTATCAGAGAAATCTTTCCCACCGTACCAGTTTGACTCCCAACCTCTGACGATTCCCAGCCTAAGACCTACCGGGTTAACTTTTTGTCCCATTGGTATATTATTGGTTTTCTTTTGATTCGAAACTGCTTAATTCATTGATCAGAGACTGCGACTCATCGTCGATCACAATTGTGATGTGGTTAGAACGCTTTCTGATCCGGTGTGCTCTTCCTTGCGGAGCGGGGCGTAAACGCTTCAGCATTTTTCCTCCGTCTACAAATGCACTCTTCACATAAAGGTCTGTGTCCTCCAGTTTGATATCTTCATTTTTCTGTTGCCAGTTAGCTACAGCTGACAACAATACTTTATGAAGTACAGGCGCAGCAGATTGCGGCTGGTGTTTCAGTATCGCCAGGGCTTTACTGACTTTCTGCCCACGAATCAAATCTACCACCAACCTCATTTTGCGAGGTGAGGTAGGTACATTTCGTAATATTGCTCTTGCTTCCATGTTTGCTCTTTTTGTATCAACCGGCAGTTTTACTCCGGTTTAACATAGTTTATTTCCTTCCTTTATCCTTTTTAGCTGTATGCCCGCGAAAGTTACGTGTCGGTGCAAATTCTCCGAGTTTGTGACCTACCATGTTTTCAGTCACATACACAGGGATAAATTTGTTACCATTGTGCACCGCGAATGTATGGCCAATAAAATCAGGAGAAATCATGGAGCGGCGTGACCAGGTTTTAATAACAGACTTCTTACCTGAATCATTCATTGTCTGAATTTTTCCTTCCAGACGAAAATCTATATAAGGTCCTTTTTTTAACGAACGTGCCATTTTCTCTTATTTTTTACGTCTGCTGATGATCAGCTTTTCTGAATGTTTCTTCTTATTCCTTGTTTTCAATCCTTTGGAGAATTGTCCGTTTCTTGAACGAGGCTGTCCACCGGATGCACGGCCTTCACCACCACCCATAGGGTGATCGACAGGGTTCATAGCAACCCCTCTTACACGAGGACGACGACCCAACCAGCGTTTACGACCGGCTTTACCAAGGCTAACATTCATGTGAGTAGAATTGGAAACGGTTCCAACCGTAGCAAGCCCTGCTGAAAGAACCAATCTCATTTCGCCTGAAGGCAGACGCAATGTTGCATATCTTCCTTCACGTGCTACCAACTGAGCATAAGTTCCTGCGCTTCTTGCCAGCTGACCACCTTTTCCGGGAGTCAATTCGATATTGTGTACAATAGTACCTACCGGAATTGCGCTCAGGGGAAGTGTATTACCCACTTCAGGTGCAACAGACGTTCCTGACACGATGGTTTGTCCAACGTTAAGTCCGTTAGGAGCCAGGATATAGCTTTTCTCTCCGTCACCGTACTCGATCAGGGCGATGCGTGCAGAACGGTTTGGATCGTATTCAATTGAAACTACTGTTGCCGGAGCGTCAGTTCTGTTTCTTTTAAAATCTATCAGACGGTATCTTCTTTTGTGACCACCGCCTATATGTCTCATCGTACGACGACCCTGGTTGTTGCGACCACCGCTCTTCTTGATTGGTTCAAGAAGGCTTTTTTCAGGTTTGGAGGTAGTAATTTCCTCAAAGCTGGGAGCGGTTCTAAAACGTTGCGAAGGTGTTGTAGGTTTTAATTTTTTAACTGCCATTGCTCTATCTAATAAAATTTGTACCTGCCATTAGGCTTCACCGTAAATATCGATGATTTCACCTTCGGCAACAGTTACGATCGCTTTTTTTATAGTAGAGGTTTTTCCGGTAACGAATTTACCTCCAGAAGTCCGGGATTTCTTTTTACCGATTGAACGCATGGTGTCTACACTCTTCACGTTCACCCCATATAATTTCTCAATTGCCTGTTTTATCTGAATTTTATTTGCATTTAATTCAACTTCAAAGGCATACTTACCTAAACCACCTTGCGCGGTGACTTTTTCGGTAATGATCGGACGCTTCAGCACACTCATGATTATTTGTTCAATAAGTTTTCAAGTTTCGAAATAGCTCCTTCGCTTATCAAAAGCTTGTCAGCATTTAACAAATCGTAGGTGTTCACCAGATCAGCTGTAAGAATTTTTGTTTTAGGAATGTTACGTCCTGACAAAACAACGTTCTTATCAACCTCGGGCAGAATCAAAAGCGTCTTTGTATTCTGAAGCGAAAGCGCATTTAATAGATTGATATAAGACTTGGTCTTTGGAGCTTCAAAAGAAAAACCTTCAAGCACTGCGATTGCATCAGCCGCGGCTTTGGAAGATAATACTGAACGGCGGGCTAAAGTCTTAACTTTTTTGTTCAGCTTGAAACTGTAGTTACGCGGACGTGGACCGAATACACGACCACCACCAACGAATACAGGAGATTTGATACTACCTGCACGGGCTCCGCCAGTTCCTTTTTGTCTTTTGATTTTACGTGTTGAGTAATTTACCTCAGCGCGTTCTTTGGCTTTGTGCGTTCCCTGACGTTGGTTCGCAAGATATTGCTTAACGTCCAGATATACGGCATGTTCGTTTGGAACAATCCCGAATACTTCATCAGACAGTGTTACTTTTTTCCCACTGTCTTCTCCTTTAATATTTAATACTGAGAGTTCCATTCAAATTATTTCTCAATGATTACAAATGAATTCTTTGAACCGGGAATTGACCCACTTACCACAAGGATATTATGTTCAGGTATTACTTTCAAAACTTTCAGGTTTTGAATGGTTACCCTGTTATTACCCATACGGCCGCCCATACGCAAACCTTTAAACACCCTTGAAGGGAAAGAACATGCACCGATTGAACCTGGGTGACGTGCACGGTTATGCTGACCGTGAGTCTGTCCTCCTACTCCACCGAATCCATGTCTCTTAACTACACCTTGGAAGCCACGCCCTTTGGCAGTACCGACTACGTCTACAAACTCTCCTTCTTCGAAGACATCGGTAACGGTCAGCGTTTTTCCCAATTCGAATTCTTTTTCAAAAAACTTGAACTCAACCAGTTTTTGTTTGGGAGTTGTGTTAGCTTTTTTGAAATGACCCAGTAACGGCTTGGTGGTGTTTTTTTCTCTCTTCTCACCATAACCCAACTGAATCGCCTTGTAACCATCATTTTCCTCGGATCTTACCTGTGTAACAACACAAGGACCAGCTTGAATAACAGTACATGCCAGAGCCTGCCCGTCAGCATTGTACAAACTCGTCATTCCGATTTTTTTTCCTATTAAACCAGACATTGTTGAATAATTAAATTTAGCAGGGGATTAAACCTATTTTAAAACGGACTGCAAAGGTAAGAAATTGATTTTCTTTATCCTAACAGATTAATCTCTTTTATTTAACACAAAAAGTCAGATGTAAAACATCTGACTTCAGGTAATTTAGTAAAACCTTTCTAAGGTAGCCCGTCGGGCGATTTTAGCTAAACTGAAGTCAGATGTGGTTTCCAGGAAACCGGACCTTCATCCGACATTATGTGATTCTCTTCAGAAACTTTGTTTGATCAATTCACCGGAGTGTATACTTACAAAGTCCTGACATTAGTAACTATACTTTAATCTCTACATCAACACCACTGGGAAGTTCCAGCTTCATCAGCGCATCAACTGTTTTTGCACTGGTAGAGAAGATATCAACTAATCTCTTGTAAGTACAAAGCTGGAATTGCTCTCTTGATTTCTTGTTAACGTGCGGAGAACGCAAAACCGTAAATTTCTCTTTTTCTGTCGGAAGAGGAATGGGACCACTCACTACAGCACCGGTAGATTTTACAGCTTTAACGATCTTCTCAGCCGACTTATCAACCAGATTATGGTCGAAAGATTTTAATTTGATTCTGATTTTCTGATTCATTGTATTGTTGGTTCTGTGATGGTGAAAACAGACCAGTGAAAGAACCATTTACTCCACTGGCCCTGTAATATTATTTACCTCCTTTTGTCTTCTCAATAACGGCTTCTGCCAGGTTGTTAGGCACGAAATCATAATGAGAGAACGTCAGAGAAGCGGTTGCTCTACCTGATGAAATGGTACGCAGGTCGGTTACATAACCAAACAGTTCAGAAAGAGGCACATCAGCCTTGATGATCTGAGCATTGTTTTTGTTATCCATACCTCTCATGATACCACGACGACGGTTAAGGTCACCGGTGATAGGACCCGTATACTCGTCAGGAGTAACGACGTCTACACTCATGATAGGCTCCATTAAACGGGCTCCTGCATTACGTGCTGATTCACGGAAACCGATACGACCAGCCATTTCAAATGAGAATGAATCGGAGTCAACATCGTGGAATGATCCATGATACAGACGTACTTTCATAGAATCAACAGGGAAACCTGCCAAAGGTCCGTTTTTCATTGATTCTTCGAAACCTTTCTGAATAGACGGGATAAATTCACGGGGAATAACACCACCTACGATTTCGTTCACAAACTGAAGACCCTGTTTTTTCTCTTTACCTTCTTCGTTATCATCACGTGGTCCGATCTCAAATACGATATCGGCGAATTTACCACGGCCACCGGTTTGTTTCTTATAAGTTTCGCGGTGTTGGAAATTTTTGGTCAGTTCTTCTTTATAAGCTACCTGAGGAGCGCCCTGGTTTACTTCCACTTTGAATTCACGACGCATACGGTCGATAATAATTTCAAGGTGAAGCTCTCCCATACCACGGATAATGGTCTGGCCGGTTTCCTCATCTGTATTTACAACCAACGTAGGATCTTCCTCAATCAGCTTGGCGATTGCATTACCGAATTTATCCTGATCAGCCGTTTTCTTAGGCTCAATTGCATATCCGATAACCGGTTCAGGGAAATCCATCGATTCAAGCACTATCGGTGATTTTTCATCGGATAATGTATCTCCTGTTTTGATATCTTTGAACCCTACTACCGCACCGATATCCCCTGCTTCCAGGCGCTCGATCTGATTCTGCTTATTAGCATGCATCTGGAAGATACGGGAGATACGCTCCTTATTTCCTGAACGGTTGTTCAATACATAAGAACCTGACTCCAGCGTACCTGAATAAGAACGTACAAAACACAAGCGACCTACATAAGGATCCGTTGCAATTTTAAATGCAAGAGCCGCAAAAGGCTCATCAGAAGATGGTTTTCTTGCGATATCGGCACCTGTACGCGGATCTGTACCTTTAATACTTTCTCTGTCTAACGGAGATGGCAACAATGCCATTACCAGATCCAGCATCGTCTGAACTCCTTTATTTTTGAATGAAGAACCACATACCATTGGCACAATCTTCATATCAATAACCGCTGCTCTTAACGCTGCAAGGATTTCATCTTCAGTAATTGAGTTCGGGTCTTCGAAGTATTTCTCCATCAAAGACTCATCATAATCCGCCACTGCTTCAAGAAGCTTTTCTCTCCATTCAGCAACCTCTTCAATCATGTCTTCAGGAATGGGAACAACTTCATAAGTCATTCCTTTATCTTCTTCATTCCAAACCATTCCACGGTTGTTGATGAGATCAACCACACCTTTGAAGTTTTCTTCAGAACCGATAGGCAACTGCAAAGGAACTGCATACGAACCTAACATTTCCTTAACCTGGTTACAAACATTAAGGAAGTCAGCTCCGGAACGGTCCATTTTATTCACGAAACCAATCCTTGCTACGTTGTAGTTATTAGCCAGGCGCCAGTTCGTTTCAGACTGAGGCTCAACACCATCAACCGCACTGAACAAAAACACCAGACCATCCAATACACGAAGAGAACGGTTTACCTCAACCGTAAAATCCACGTGTCCCGGAGTATCAATAATGTTGATATGATACTGCTCATCACGGTATTTCCAGCCTACAGTTACAGCAGCGGAGGTAATGGTAATTCCTCTTTCCTGCTCTTGTTCCATCCAGTCTGTGGTAGCACCACCATCATGTACTTCGCCAAGCTTGTGGCTCATACCGGAATAGTAAAGGATACGCTCAGTAGTTGTAGTCTTACCCGCATCAATATGAGCGGCAATACCAATATTTCTTGTTAATCTTAAATCACGTGCCATGACGTACAATTCAGTCGGTTTTCTTATGATTTTCTCCCCTGAAAATGCCTTGGATTCTCCATAGGGATTTTTTTCAGAGGCGCAAAATTATAAATTTGAATGTTCATATCCAACGCTCTTATATTTTTTCTTTATTATTTTTTTATATTGGCCGTCAATTGGCTAACAGGATATTATACACTTCTGTCTGAATAAGTTCTCCCGAATCCTGCTTTACCATCAAACATGTAAAAGTACCACTGTAGTCATCAGGCCTTAAATCATAAATATCATGAAATATTATTCATTGATTATCCTGTTTTTCCTGCTTCCGGCCCTGACGGTATCGGGGCAAAATACTGCTCAGCGGCATAACATTACCATTGCCATTCACGGAGGAGCCGGTAATATAACAGCGGAGAATATGACCCCGCAGAAAGAGAAAGCCTATCATGCCGCTCTGAACAAAGCCCTGGAAGCGGGTTATGCCGTATTGAAAAACGGAGGCAGCAGCATGGATGCTGTAAAGGCCGCTATTCAGTATATGGAAGAATCCCCGCTTTTTAATGCCGGAAAAGGGGCTGTTTTTACGAATGAAAGAAAAAACGAACTGGATGCCTCAGTGATGGACGGGAAAGATCTCAGGGCCGGGGCCGTTGCCGGAGTCAGCAGGATTAAGAGTCCGGTGGAGGCTGCGATCGCTGTCATGCAGCAGTCTCCTCATGTTCTTATGGCCGGAAAGGGAGCTGAGCAGTTTGCTGAGGAAAAAGGACTGGAAATGGTGGATCCTTCTTATTTCTATACAAAGGAACGGATGGAGGAACTGGACAGGGTTCTGCAAGATAAAACAACAGAGTCTGAGATAAAAAAGTCACCCAAAAGCGGCACACGCACTGATAATTCACTGATTTTCACAAATGAAGGGGAAAAATTCGGCACTGTAGGCTGTGTAGCTCTTGATGCCGATGGAAACCTCGCCGCAGGAACCTCCACCGGAGGTATGACCAATAAACGATTCGGGCGGATCGGTGATTCTCCGATCATAGGCGCCGGTACTTACGCTAATAATACTACCTGTGCCGTATCTGCCACCGGTCATGGCGAATACTTCATCCGGTCGGTGGTAGCTTATGATATTTCTGCTTTGATGGAGTATAAAGGCCTCTCTATTCATGAAGCAGCTGACGAAGTGGTGATGCGTAAACTGCCACAGAAAGGTGGTGCCGGCGGAGTCATTGCACTGGACGCTCAGGGAAATATCGCCATGCCTTTTAATACACAAGGTATGTACCGAGGGTATATCAAAGGCAATGGCGAACGGGAAACATTAATCTATAAGTAACCTGAAAACTAAAACGACATTCCTATTCTGAGGACAAGCCGCTGATAATTTCTGTTTTCATATCGGTCCAGCTGGTTCCATAGAATAGGTTTTTCAACAAAAACATGTTGCCGCTTCCAGCTTAACGTAAACGTCAGACCTTTTTGTTTACCTAATCCCATACCAATACCCGGATTGATCATCCAGCCACCTTTTGAATCAAAACCTTCATTATCCTTATGAAACCACGTGAAGCCGTAGCCGGTATCCAGCATGGTAAAGAAACGTCCGTTTCCCTTTCGTCCCAACTGATAACGCAAGCCTGCGGCCAATGGCGTGACCAGATTGCTTTTATACCAGTCCATACCGGCGATGAGTCCGACAGACAAATCAGGGTTGAGCTGAATCCCGTTATAGGTCTGTGCTGTGATGCTGGTTTTGGATTCTGTTATTTCTGAATTGCCCTCACCTGCTGTCACTCTTCCCAGTAACGTCCCGAACTCGGTATGGTTGACGTAATGCCGTTTAAATGCTTCACTTTTTTGTGCTACTGCAGGGAGGGTCAATATCATTAACCCTACTCCCACTATCCAGTTTTTCATATCTTCAGAAGATTAAAACGGGCTTGAAACCGGAATTTTACTCAACAACTTCAGTCGCTTCGGATCTGCAGCATTATATTGATAAAACCCGTCCTTACCAATCAGCAGCAGATTTGATCCTATCGTAATCACATCAAAAGCGTTTATATCCGCTATATGAGAAATCTGGTGCTGATCAATCTCCATCGGATTACTTACGTCAAATACTTTCAGGCCATACTCTCCTTCACACAGATAAAGCCTGGGATTATCAATACTCAATCCGTGCGGGTGCTTCATCGGATAACTTTTAAGTAGTTTGGGATTGCTCAGATCGGCAATATCGATCACGTCCAGCTGATTCTGCGCCAGGTTACAGGTTGTCCCCGACCGTAAGGTAACGTATGCCAGGTTTTCATGAACCACAACCGGATCACAGGCGACATTATGCTGATAAACGGAAAGCTGCTGCGGGTCAGACGGATTGGAATTATCGAAAATATACATCCCTCTGCCGGAACCGATGAAAAGGTTATTGCCATAAGGGAAAATAGTTTCGATATTCCAGCCTACGGGTATTGTCTTATAAAAATCAGGGTGTCCGGGGTCTGAGATATCCAGCAAATTAAGATTGGACTGATCAACTGTATACAAAAACTGGCTATGAAGGGCAAAACGAGCCATGGAACCTCCTACACCATCTGAAGACGAGGATGATTTACCGCCTGAGCTTAGCGAGCTGGAGCTTGCAAACAGGGCATCCATAGAAAACCATCCCCACCCCCAACCTATGGGTGTGATATTATCTTCACAGTTTGTCTTTATTTTTTCCGTTACATAAGAAACTTCCTGATCCTGTATTGCGCCTGTATTCATATTCACAGCCCAGTAGCCTCCATCAAAGAGTCCGTTGTTAAATAAATCCTGCACTCTGGAAACTTCTGTAACCTGCTTAGGATTACTTATATCAAGTGCTACGATGTCTGTATAACTATCCACATACAGGATATTTCCCCTGACTGCCATATCTCCGTTTCCGGGAATATTTACAAATGCGATCGCTGTCGGATTAGAAGGATTGCTGTTATCAATGATATGAATTCCTTTTTTCAGCTCATTAATGAACAGGTAGTTTTCTTTGACGTAAAGTTTACCGGGCCGCTCCATTGTTCTGGCCGCTTCAGTTACAATACCTGCCTGCCGGATTCCCGTCAGGGATAAAGTCACCGGTCTTGTCTGTCTGACATACCTGGTTTCAGTACACTGATCATTACAAGAGAAAAAGGAGAATCCTGTGATTATCAGGAATAAAGAATAATAAAGACGTTTCATGACTGTAAAAGTTTAGGTTCATTTCTATTCTATAGTTCAGTTATTATTCAGTTCAGAATAAAATCGTCCGGCAGCAACCTGGCCAGCCGGACGATCCAGCACCCCGACAATACCAGTTTTACCCGGCATTGATATTTTTAATCCTAACCTATTCTTTTAGTGTGGCTACTGTCTATTTTGAATCAGGATTCATAATTCTACCCATAAACAGGATTGAATCCGATGTTTTTTCACTGATAATCATCGCAAACGGACGATCAAAAATCATATTCAGCTTAACAGGAGCCGGCATGCTTGTCACTACCATTCCAATGGTGGTTACGGCCGCAGCTTCGGTCCCTTTTTCATCTATCTGCAAAAAGGTATTTTGCTTAACAAAAGATACTTTCAGATCTGTACTTTCAGAGATTCCTGAAAAATCAGCATTATCCGAAAAGACTACCGGCATGCCCATTTTCGTTAATGTGCTGTTCAGATTAATATCGTAGTCCATCTGAAATCGCGGTAAACCAATGATCATCTGATTTTGCTGAAGGCCAGCCTGAATTCCTGCCCATTTTTCACGATCCAGGCCTTTCAGATAGTTTTCTAAAGAAATATGTTCATCAGGCATCAGTAATGTCAGCACGTATTCTCCTCCACCATATGCCAGCCGAACCCCTTTGGCATCTTTTGTGGAAAAAGCATGTCCGGGATGGTCCCCATACATCATCTGTACTTTCTTAGTGCTGCCGTCTGCCAGTTTAAAATCCGCTTCTTTGGTTTTGGATTTATCAAACTGCGAATACCAGTCACCTTTAAAATAAAGAGCGTTCATCAGCAACATCACGAGATCATTATCCAGCTTATCGAGTACTTTCGGGATTTTACCCATCGTATGATCGCTGGCCCACTGATTGATTTTATTGAGTGTGGCAGGGCTGGTGAAATCCTCTCCTGAGATCTTTGCGTCAAATTTTGAATTCAGCAGGTCCAGATAGGTTTGTTCTGGCTGGAAACCGTTACGGTACCAGACTGAATTGGCCAGATGCAGCTTCACTTGCGGATCCACCTGTGGCAAGCCTGTCAGATACGTTGCATAGGCATCATTCAGCTGGCCTTCATTAATAGTATTCACTTTCAGTACTTTCCTTATTTCCTCCGCCGTTTCTCCGGCTGCGCCGTTCACCAGCATGCCAAGGGCAATATGCAGGCTCAACGGAGAAACAAACAGATTCTCACTCACAGGCCGGGTTTCCTGTAAGGTCTGAAAAAAAGAGAAAGAAAACTCATTAGTACTGGTTGCTACTACAGGATCAACTTCCAGTGGCTTTAATGTTGATAAAGGGTCAGGATTGGAAGAGTCACAGGAAACAGCAGCAAACACAATCGTTGCTCCTAGAAAACTATAAATCTGATTTCTGATTTTCATGACTAACAGATGATTTTATATATTCTTCACCTCCCAAACCTGACCCGTTATACTTATGAGCTCCCATCCATCAAAATGGTTGGAAGATTCAGCGATTTTTTTTTAAAAATTTAATCTTACACCCCAACCCACGCCAAAAAGCTGTGGTTTAAACTGAACTGCATTCATCATTTTTCCGGCATCGTAGAATGTTTTCTGATAAGTACCAGTTAAAATAGTTGACCAGTTACCGGTGAGCCGGTAATTCAACCTTACCCCTGACGTAGCTGACCAGTGTAAAGCCTGATAAGTCCCGTCTGACACCGAAGTTATCAGTGTACCTCCGGTAGTGAGATCCAGCTCATTTTTAAGAAACAGATTACCCACCAAACCTCCGAGAAGGGTATAGCTCAGCTTATGATCGGGTGCAATGGTATACCCTGCCTGTACCGGAAGCTGCAGAAAACTGTAATTATTCTGGAATCCTTTTTTTACATCCACATAATAGGTAGACAGCTTATTCGCATTGGAAGCTCCATTAGCGACCATCGAATACTGCGGCATTTTATCCGCCAGTTTTACATTGCCGGACACCAGCGCGCTTTCAAGAGCGTTTACTGCCTGCAGGTTCATGACATCCATTACATAACCGTTACTTTCAAAAACGGAATTTCCCCTGAGGTAATTAATTCCGGTCTCAACAGACCAGTGTTTGCTGATTTTAATGCCTCCGTAAGTTTGCATCGCAAAGGAAGTCCCGGCCCGGCTGAGCACCTCGGTTTTTGTTCCTGATGATGACTTAGCGAACGACATCCCTACACTCGGTGACGCAATGCTTACATTGGGATTAAACATTGAGGGCATTACTCCGGCACCCGCATAATATTCCTTTTTCTCAGGCTTCTGATCTTCCTCCTCTTCCTGAGGAAGTTGCGGGCGATAAAAAACTAACCGCTTGTTAAAACGCCCCTGTTTTTCTATCCAGGGTTTATTCCCCTGTTCTATAAAAGCAATTTCCAGACCAGACATTAAAGCCTGCTCTGAATCCCCTGTCATCTCTTCCTGAATTACCTGACCCGTCTTAACAGCTTCATAGCCGGATCGGGTATCATCAGGGATATCCGCTGAAGCCCTCAGAGGCGCATCTTCTGACGAGGGGGTAAAACCGGCCGGTAGCTTTGCCTTTATCCCACTATGCTCTTTTACTGCAGAAATGGCTATCCGGCTATCCGTTACAGCCTGAGAATCTCTGCCTGCAGTTATCCCTCCTGACCTGCTCAGTTCAGGAGGGATAACTGCCTCTTGTGCTTTATTATCTGTACCACTTTCCGGTTTTTCTTTATTCGCCGCAGTAGTCTCCCTGTTATTCACGGCGATTTCCTTTTCATGATCGTGTATCGTACTAAGCGGTTCCTGTGTAACTCCCTGTACATTTCCGGAAACCATTGCCTGTTTCCCGGCATGATCATTCATCCAGACGCCGATCCCCGCGAGCAATAATACAGCAACAGATGCTGCAACGTACAAAATACGTGTGTTTTTCCACCAGACTAACGGAACCACCTTATCCGGTTCATTATCCAGATGTTCTTCCAGTGCCTTCCAGATAGAAGACGGAGGGGTTTCAGAGGCATCCTTGAATGCATCCTGCCATGCTTTATTAAACTTATTTTCTTCTGACTGATTCATCGTCCAAACCGTGTTCGGCTTTTAACTTTTGTACTAATAACATCCGTGCTCTTGCATACTGTGATTTGGAAGTTCCTTCTGAAACACCCAGCATTTCTGCAATCTCCTGATGTTTATACCCTTCTATTGCATATAAGTTGAAAATGGTCTGACAACCATCCGGCAACTCTTTTATCATCTCCAGTAACTGCCCGTAATTCATACCCGATAAAGAAACCTCATCATTACTGATCTCATTCTGATAGGCATCAATATCCCCGGAATGAGTCCAGGGCTTTTGTTTTTTCAAAAACTTGATCGCTGTATTCACTACAATGGAGCGCACCCAGAATTCAAGCGGGCTGTCTCCTCTGAAATGATGAATATTATCGAAGATCTTCATAAAAGACTCCTGCATAATATCTTCAGCGTCAGTAATGTTTTTTGCATAACGTTTGCTAAGAGCGTACATCCTTCCGGCAAAAGCATCATAAAGTTGCTTTTGGGCAAGTCTGTCTCCGTTCATACAGCCTCTTATCAATTCCTTTTCATCTAAATTCATGTGAGCGTGGGGTGCTACACCGCTATTCTTAAGGTTTAGATTATAAGATAAAACAAAAATCCGAAATACGATGCCCGCATTTCAAAAAGTGTTTTACTTCAGATTCATTCATAAATCCTTTCTCACTGTCCTGTCTCCTTACCTCTGTTCATCTTTCTTTGCTTAAGCAGGAAGAGGATTGCAGAGACGTGATTCCGGAGTCCGTATTTATCATCCCTCCGGTTAATAGATTAAGTTATTACTCAAATGGTTGGAATTGTTTTCGTATTTTTTGAAAAAATTTCCTTAACCGGCCTGAATATATGCCTGAAAGCAATTATACCCGAAAACCTGTTTGGATAAAATGGGGCCTGCTGTTGTTAGCTGTGATTGCTGTTTCCCTACTTATATTATTACTGATCTTCTGGTTCAAGCCACCTTTCCTTACCTATTGGGTAGAAAACAATGTTAATAAAAAACTTACAAAAGCTTCTCAGGGGCTCTACCATTTCGCTTATTCCGGGATACAGGTTGACCTGGCCTCACAAAGTGTTCATATTCTGGATTTTACCGTATTTACAGATAGCCTGACCAGTGAAGCCATTCAGAAAACAGAGGATGCCCCTGAAGTAATGATCAATTTTAAGGCAAGGAAAGTGACAGGGCAAGGAGTTTCGATTTTTTCAATGCTGCTGTTCAATACACTCAAAATAGATCAGCTAGTGATTACACAGCCCGTCATACACCTTAACCTGACCGGAAATAAGAAAAACCCTGCCAAATCAAATCAGACACTTACCGAAAATTTCAGCGGACAGGCACTTCAGGTTATTAAAGCGATCCGGATCAATGCCATTCAGCTTACAGACGGTAACATGGTAGTGGTGGATCAGCGTGTCAGGAGTGAGCTTCAGGCCGGACTTTATAATTTCGATATCACTTTAAAAGATATCTTCCTGAAGAATAAGCAGAAAACGGATACTTCACTGATACTGGGTGCCCGGCAGTTTAAATTAGCAGCCGCCAGACTTGAACTCCCATCCCGCAATGAGTTATACACCTTTACGATGGATTCTCTGAAGGTAAATAGTCTGGACAGTTCATTATCTGTCGGCAGGGTACATTATAAGCCTTTGTATTCCAAAAAGGAGTTTCACCAGAAAACCGGCAAAGCCATTGAACGAATGGATCTTCAGTTCAATCAGATCAGCACTTCAGGGGCAGATATTAGAACACTAGTCAATCATCAGAAATTAAAAATACGGCATCTGTATATTACTGACGGTCTGATGGATTTTTTCAAAAATATGCTTTATCCCAAGCCCGAAAAAAACTTTATCGGTAAATACCCGCATCAGTTGCTGATGAAATCAAAATTCAAAATAACCGTAGATTCCGTATCACTCCATGATATAAAGGTTCAGTACGGGATCATTGGTGCCAATACCGGGAAGGCAGGTATTATCAGTTTTGATCATACACATGGCACCATTACCAATCTCACCAATGACAGCTTGCGTATTACACGTATACCTCTCTGTAAGGTAGATGTAAATTCCAGATTTATGGATAAAAGCATTCTGAATGCTTACTTCCGTTTCCCGCTGAATACAAAGAACGGCTCATTTTCCTGTGGGGGAAAAATGAAAAATTTCGATATGTCGCATATTGATGAAGTGGTTCGTGCACTCATGTTAGCCGGTATTCAATCAGGTAATACTTCCCATCTTGACTTTAATATCGAAGCTACTGACCATCATGCCGACATCAGTATGGAAATGGTATACAACAATTTAAAAATTGACCTTTATAAAACACAGAAACACAGTACAGAACTAAAGAAAAGGACATTTTTAATGAAACTCCTCAACGGAATAGTGATACACCAGGATAATCCCCGGAAAAAAGATCCGGCCAGAATCGGTAAGGCTTCTGTAGAGCGGGACACTGATCAGTCCTTCTTCAACTTTATCTGGACAACAATTCAGCAACCTATTATCCGGATAGTAACAGGAAAGGATGACCGGATTCATACTAAAAAATAAACACAACACAGCATTGAATATCAGACACTTATAATACACTACTGTCTTTTTTCTGATTTTTTCAAATTCAAATATTAAACTATTTCTCCTTTGTGGTCTCTAACCTTACGAAAACCATTAAATACGAGAGACCATGAAAAAGTTATTTGTTTTTGCACTCATTACAGTTTTTGGCACTTCAGCTGTATTTGCACAAGCCACTCGTTCCAACAGAACTGTCCAGAAGAATAAACAAACGTATAGCCAGCGGTTCGATCAACGGGCTGACAGGAACATATCACAGTTGCATGAAGACATCCGCACGGCTATTAACCGTGGTGTTGAAACACGGCGGTTATCTCAGAAAGAGGCTAAAAAATTCATGAAAGAGTACGATAAGATTTCGCAACAGGAAATTAAGCTGCGTTCCAGAAACGGATTAAATAACAAGGAAGAAAGACAGCTGATTGCTTCCTTATCCAACCTCCGGGGAAAAATTTATAATGAAACCGGCTTCAATGGCAACCGAAGAACTGCCGGTCGCTGGTAATAGTAAAGCCATGAAAAATAGTTAGTTGAAGGTTTAGAATAGTAAAAATACAGCCGGATCATCTGAACCGGCTGTATTTTTTTGATTTGCAGATAGATCATACCGGAAAGAAAACGACTTGCAACTCTGGATTAATAATAACACCTTCGGCTCTTCGCTCATTCTTTTTAAGAAGATAACAGGGCTAACGCCCCTTCAGGATTTTCAATTCCAACATTTTCCTACGAAGATATCTGAGCTACGCTCCTTTGGTTTTGCAATTACATTTTTTTCGAAGATGGCAGAGCTACATTCCTTCCGGAATTACAGGAAGCAATATCTTCAACTCATGATACATTTTGCTACGAAAATAGCAGAGCTTCCTGAAATTCACACAAGATTATTGATTGTAAACAGGGGC
>JBEBXQ010000015.1:0-49497 GCA_040391535.1 Telluribacter sp.
CCACTCCTGGGAGGGGGTGCGGATGATATGTGCGGCTGCAGGGGTGGGTAAGTTTGCACCAGAGATTTAGAAGCGGGCTGAAAGGCCAGATCGGATTTTTATTTTTCGCAGAACATAAAAAAACGACTGCCCCCGGAAGGAGACAGTCGTTTTCTGTTTCAAAATTGTCAGGGAATTATTAATCCATAATGAACGGATAATCCTCCTGAACATAGTTATCAGTATAAGCTTCATGTACTTCCGGCCACGGCGAATCTTCTGCGAATTGTACAGACTCAGCCACAATTGCTTTGATTTTCGCTTCAATTGCTGCCAGATCTTCTTCCGTTGCGATTTTATTATCAAGGATAGTTGCTTTCACAAACTCAATCGGATCGCGGCGTTTGTATTCTTCCACCTCCTCTTTCGTACGGTACTTCTGAGGGTCTGACATTGAATGTCCACGGTAACGATAGGTTCTGAACTCCAGATAAGTAGGGCCGTCACCTTTTCTAGCACGCGCTGCTGCACGTGAAACAGCCTCGTGGATAGCCTCCACATTCATGCCGTCAACAGGTTCAGAAGGCATATCATAAGCTTCACCCAGCTTGTAAAGTTCTGTTACATTGGAAGTACGTGCAACGGAAGTCCCCATGGCATAGCCATTGTTCTCTACCACGAAAATAACAGGTAATTTCCAGGTTGCAGCCATGTTAAAGGCTTCATGGAAAGCTCCCTGACGTACAGCACCGTCGCCAAAGTAACAGATACAGATCTTTCCGGTTTTCTTATATTTTTCGGCAAAAGCGATACCCGCACCCAAAGGAATCTGAGCCCCCACAATCCCGTGGCCGCCCATAAAACCTCTTTCCTTATCGAAAATGTGCATCGAACCACCTTTTCCTTTGGTTGTTCCGGTAGCTTTTCCATACAACTCAGCCATGATGGCATTCGGAGAAGTTCCTAACGCCAAAGGAAAACCGTGATCACGGTAAGCCGTAATGTATTTATCTCCTTCTTCCAGTGCTGAAACAGAACCGGAAGAGCAGGCTTCCTGTCCTATATAAAGGTGACAAAAACCTCTGATTTTCTGCTGGCCGTAAAGCTGGCCGGCTTTTTCTTCAAAACGTCGTTGCAAAAGCATGTTTTCATACCAGTACATATAGCGTTCGGTAGAATGCTGCAACTTTTTAGCGGTTGTCTTGTTTTTCTCTTTAGTAGCTGCCATTGATCACGTTTGTATTTAAAAACAGGGAAAACCGGTATCCTTTTCAGTACTTTAACCCGGTGATCACTTAATTTTCGTTATTTTGGGCATTGATTTGCGAAATTAAGCATAAAAAAGTCTCTAACAAAGTAGCTGATGTGGCTTGAAAAACTCCATCTTACTCAATTCAAAAATTATGAGGTGGGAAGTTTTACCTTTTGCAAAAGGGTAAATTGTATTGTAGGGGATAACGGAAGTGGAAAAACCAACCTGCTGGACGCCATTTATTTTCTGGCTCTGACCAAAAGCGCCTTTCAAAGTCAGGATGCACTCTGTATCAATCATGCAGCGGATTTTTTCGTTTTAGATGGTATTTTCCATAAACAGGGCCGGCAAATCCAGATTACCGGCAGTCTGAAACGGGGCCACCGGAAGATTTTAATGTCGGATAAGAAAAGCTATGAGCGGCTGAGTGATCATATTGGATTATTCCCATTGGTGATGATCGCACCTGATGATACCGACCTGATCAGAAACGGCAGCGAAGACAGGCGTAAGTTTTTTGATGCAGTATTGGCCCAGCTTCAGCCGGGCTATCTCCGGGATTTTTTACAATACAATAAATTGCTGCAGCAGCGTAACAGCCTGCTGAAAATTTTCGCGGAAAGGAATTATGTTGACCAGGTGATGCTGGAAACCTATGATGAACCTCTCATTGAGTTATCACAGCGGATCTATCAGCACCGTAAAGTATTTATTGAACGCTTCGCCCCTGTATTCCGGCAACAATATGCTTTTATAAGCGAAGAAAGGGAAATCGTTGATATTGTATATGAAAGTGAAGTGAGTTCAGCGTCCTTTTCGTCTGAATTCAGGAATCATCAGTCCAGGGACCTGCATGCGCAGCGAACGCTTAAGGGTATTCATAAAGACGAGTTTATTTTTGAAATTGACCAGTTGCCACTGAAAAAGTTTGCTTCACAAGGCCAGCAAAAATCATTTGCTATTGCGCTTAAGCTTGCACAGTATGAAATGCTGGTAGAGGAAAAAGGTATTAAGCCCATGTTGCTGCTGGATGATATTTTCGACAAGCTGGACGACCGGCGTATCAGAAAAATGATTTCGCTGGTTGAAAACGGACTGTTCGGACAGGTTTTTATTACAGATGCCCGGCCGGAACGATCAGAGCAGATTTTCAGGCAAATCAGTGTTGATGTGCGCTTTTTCCATACCGGGAACCAGACTGATTAATAGGATGTTTGAAAATAGCTGAACGTCATTATAGGATTTTTTACTAATTTTGTCGGTTTATTGGTCAGGAACCTTTGGATTATAGACAGATAATTAAAAATAACACTTCGCCGGTTCCTGATCAGCTCATACTACTGAAATAATTACCATGGCCAATATAGTATCAATAGTGGGAAGACCCAATGTAGGTAAATCCACACTTTTTAACCGCCTGATTGAAAAAAGACAGGCCATTATGGATAACCAGAGCGGTGTGACCAGAGACCGCCATTACGGATATGCTGAATGGACCGATAAATATTTTACGGTGATTGACACCGGAGGGTACGTAGTTGGTTCGGAGGATGTCTTCGAAGACGCTATCCGCTCACAGGTAGAAGTCGCAATTCAGGAGTCTACTGTGGTGCTGTTTATGGTGGATACCATGACCGGCCTTACAGAGTTGGACAAGGAGTTTGCCAATGTGCTCAGGAGATACGGGAAACCGGTGTTGCTGGTGGCTAATAAGGCAGAGACAACCGAGCGTTATCAGTCTGCTGCCGAATTCTACGAACTGGGGCTGGGGGATACGCTTTACCCGATTTCGTCACAAAACGGACAGGGTACCGGTGAATTACTGGATGAGGTAATCAGGTATTTTCCGAATGATGGGATTGAAAACCCGGATGAAGGTATCCCGAGAATTGCTATTCTGGGGCGTCCCAATGTAGGGAAATCGTCATTTCTGAATGTATTGACCGGTACCGACAGGAGTATCGTGACCGATATCGCGGGTACCACACGTGATGCCATTAATACACATTATAAGGCTTTTGGCAAGGATTTTATTCTGACAGACACGGCCGGATTGCGCCGTAAGTCAAAAGTGAAGGAAGATGTAGAATTTTATTCAACTTTACGATCCATTAAAGCCCTTGAAGAATCTGACGTTTGTATCATTCTGATCGATGCGGCCAAAGGGCTTGAAAGCCAGGATATCAGTATTATAGCTCAGGCACATAATGCCAAGAAGGGTATTGTACTGATGATCAATAAGTGGGATCTTATAGAAAAAGATTCCAAAACGGCTGACAGGATCAGGAAGGAAATTATTGAAAAACTGGCTCCTATGAATTACATGCCGATTGTTTTCGCTTCTGTATCTGAAAAACAACGGATTTTCCAGGTAATGGAAAAGGCAATGGAGATTTATGAAAACAAAACCAAGAAAATCAGTACTTCCAAGCTGAATGAGGTGATGCAGGCCGAAATCGCCAAGTATCCGCCACCGGCTTACAGAGGTAAATACATCAAAATAAAGTATATGATTCAGTTGCCGACACAGTCGCCGACTTTTGTGTTTTTCAGCAGCCATCCCAAATACATCAAAGAACCTTATATGCGGTATCTTGAAAACCGGATGCGTGAGAATTTTGATTTTTCCGGGGTGCCGATCACCCTTTTCTTCCGGGAAAAATAAAAAATTATAAAGAAGTTCTTTCTGACAGATAGCGGAGGTAATCATGAATTACCTCTCTGTCTGCATCGGCCCAGTCGAGGCCACTGTTCAATAATTCTTCCGGCCGGAGCCAGCAAATCTGAACATGCTCTGTGAGTGCAATATCAAATGAGTTTAAAGTACAAACGAAGGGGATGAGCCAGATGTCGCGGTGGCCGTCGTCACGTATTGTTACAGGTAGCTGATGATGAACAGAGATAGTAACATTAAGCTCTTCGAGGATTTCACGGTGCAGCGTTTCTGTTTCTGTTTCGTTCTCTTCCATTTTTCCGCCAGGAAACTCCCATTTGAGCCCAAGTGAAATATCGGGATTTCGCTGACCAGCAAGAATTAATCCCTCGTGTTCTATGATTGCACAAGGTACTTTTACTATCAGTTTACAGGGATCTTCTAACACGCTTAGTCTGCTTTTGCGCCCAAAAGTACAATAAAATTGATTGTATCAAAGCGTTAAACAGACATTTTAATTGCTTACAAAGAGTTGGTTACATCCACTTACTAAGGTACTGATTGAATTCGTCCTTGTACTGATCACTTACCGGAATTGTGATATTATTGATCACAATCGAGTTGCGGGTAACTGCGTTTATCTGATCAAGATTGACGATGTAGGAGCGGTGTACACGCATAAAGCGACCGGACGGTAACCGGTCTTCCAGGCTTTTCAGACTGGTGAGTGTGAGGATTTGCCTTTGTTCATTTTCTATATGAACTTTCACATAATCTTTAAGCCCCTCAATAAATAATATGGATCTGAGTATCACTTTAACCATCTGGTATTCTACCTTCAGAAAAATATATTCATCCTGCTGATGAACGTTAGCAGGCATTGCCGCCTGATTCTTCAGTTCAAAGTAGGCTTTACCTTTATTGGCAGCTCTTAAAAATTCTTCGTAATTAAATGGTTTCAGCAAATAATCCAGTGCATCTACTTTATAGCCTTCCAGCGCAAAGTGATTATAGGCAGTCGTAAAAATGATACGGGAACTGTTATCTGATTTTTCCAGCACACGTGCCAGCTCGATACCGGTCAGGTCTGGCATTTGGATATCCAGGAAAATGAGATCAATTTTTGTAGAATTCAAGGCCTGTAAGGCTTCTACAGCACTGGAATAACTTCCGGAAAGACGTAAAAAAGGTGTCCGCTCGATAAAAGTACTTACCAGGCCCAACGCCAGAGGTTCATCGTCAACAGCAATACAGTCGAGTATCATGTGGTAGTTATTATTTTGAGATCCACAATAAAATCATCGCTTGGATCATTGCTGATATCCAGCGTGTAACGGCCCGGATAAAGCAGGTCCAGACGTCTCTGTGTGTTTACTAACCCTATACCACTCCCCGGAGTTTCATCTTTTCCTTTAATTTTTTCTTTAAAGAATGTATTCCGGATATTAAATGATATGATATGATTCTGATGATTAAGTGAGATATGTATATGACTGGGCTGCGTAGCACTGATACCATGTTTGAAAGCATTCTCAACAAATGGCAGAAAAATCATAGGCGCAACAGGAATATCCCCTTGTGCGTCGGGTGTTTTAAAGCTTATCTCAACTTTGTTGGTAAGCCGTAGTTTCATGAGTTCAATATAGTCGCTGATAAATGAAATCTCCTGGCTCAGCATCACCGAGTCATTATGTGTTTCATAAAGCAGGTAGCGCATCATCCGTGAGAGCTTATGAATAGATTCACGTGAGGCGTTGACATCAATTATCGTCAGAGCATAGATATTATTGAGGGTATTGAAGAAAAAGTGAGGATTGATCTGTGCTTTGAGAAACGATAATTCAGAATTCATTTTTTCTTTTTCCAGATCAAGCCTCAGTTCATTGTTTTTCTGCCAGTTTTGTACGGCGGCAATACTGGTACTGAGCCCGGCCATCATCGCGGCCATAATGAGGGTAAAGAAATCGACAAACTCTTCTCTTCTGACAAAGGCACCGGTCTCTTTTGCTGTTTTAAAGGCTTTATCCATATGCTCCCGGATATTAATGAGGACTTCAAAGCGTTGCACCATGAAAGCGACCAGGAAAATAGCTGCAATGTTTAAAATGACGAAAGTCAATACCCTGTTTTTCAGCAGAAGACGGGGAACCCAGTTATAATGATTCAGATAAAATAAAGTAATAAGTAAAGCCAGTTGGAGGAATTGTTTCATCCAGAACTCCTGAGGAAGAGGTATCCGCCAGGTCAGTGGCTGCCAGAAGAGGAGAAAAAAACTGACCAATGCCCATAACAGGAGCTGCGTCAAAAACGGGACAATGCGATCCGGCGATGAGTTTTTCATAAATATATTTAAACAATTGAAGGTACAATCATACGTGAGATACTTCATATTCCAGCCCGAAAATAGATAATTCAAGCAGTTTAATAGATCAAACCCACGAAACAATCTTTAAAACGTTCTAAGAAACTGTTTTTCAGTAAAGATTACCGGTAATCGGGACAAATCGTGGATTTGTCGATTTCCGGTCGTCGCTCATCTATTTAAGGATTTAGGTTTGATACTCACTAATTACTTTTGAAGCATTGTTTAACTGAATACAATTTAGCAACCCCATTTAAACCTCATTAAACCGCCATGAAATTAAAATTTATATTCTTGTTATTCCTTGTAGCAGGAGTGCTTCAGGGCGCAATCGCGCAAAACTTTCCCCGATCTGGCGGAGGAGACGGTGGCGGTCGTGAGCGAACCCGAACAGGAATTCCCAACACTTTAGAAGATAATACACCAAAAGGTAATGCCAAAGTCAGTGGGATAGTGATTGATTCCACAACCTCTGAGCCGGTTGAGTTTGCAGCTGTTGCTCTTTTTGACTCAAAAACCAATCAGCCGCTTGACGGTGCTACCACCAACGAAAAAGGAGAATTCGATCTGAAGCAGATTCCGGCCGGGAATTATAAACTCGTTATTTCTTTTGTGGGGTATGCTAATAAGGAAATAAAAGACCTTAAACTGGAGCGACGTTCCAATATTGAACTGGGAAGAATAATGCTGGCTTCGGATGTGGTGCAACTGGGTGAGGTGAGAGTCGTAGGATTGGCAGAACTGATTGAGGAGAAAGTTGACAGGCTGGTATACAATGCAGAAAAAGATGTAACCAGTAAAGGTGGTGATGCTTCTGATATTATGAGGAAAGTCCCGATGCTTTCAGTAGACCTTGAAGGAAATGTGTCACTTAGGGGAAGTTCAAACATCAGGGTTTTGATTAACAATAAGCCTTCTACTATTATGGCGGCCACTGTTGCTGATGCCTTGAAGCAGATTCCGGCCGAAATGATTAAATCGGTAGAAGTAATCACTTCGCCTTCTGCCAAATATGATGCTGAAGGAACAGCCGGTATCATCAATATCATTACCAAGAAAAGCAATATACAGGGAGGTACGCTTAATATTGATACAGGCATAGGAAACCGGGGTTCTAATCTGGGATTACGAGGGAATTACAGAACCGGTAAATTAGGGATGAGCCTGGGCGGATTTGGCCGTTTTAATTACAATATGCCCGGTAAAACTGAAAGTGTGCAGCAAATCGGTGATAACATTATCACTCAGCATATAGACTCCAAAAACAGTGGCGGATTTGGCCGTTATAACTTTGGTATGGATTATGATCTGGATAAGACCTCCACACTTTCTGCTGGGGTGCGTTATGGAATGAGGAATATGAATAACACTCAGGAAATGACCACAACTTCACTGGGATCATCTTCCCTGAGGGAGGTAGATGTAAAGGATATGTCAAATACCTGGGATGTTAACCTCGATTACATTAAGACCATTAAACCACAGCATGAATTTGCTATCCTGACACAGTTCAGCAGGAACAACGGAAGAAATGATTTTGATGCTTACCGCTATGCCCTGGACGGAAATCTGAAAGAGTTGTTAGGGGACGAATGGAACAGAAATAAAAGCATAAATCAGGAAAGCACAATTCAGGTAGATTATGCAGCCCCAATTGGAAGTAATCAGACTGTTGAGGTGGGGGCCAAAGGGATTTTCCGTCAGGTAACCAGTGATATTACGTACGGCGGATTAAATTACAATCCAAACAATCTGGATTATGATCAGAATGTAGGTGGAGGGTACCTGTCTTATACTGTTTCGACTGCCAATAAGTTTACCGTTAAAGCCGGTGCACGTTATGAATATACCGTCATTGATGCAAGAGAAAAGGAGAGCGGTGCGCTTAATCTGCCCAGTTACGGAAATCTTGTGCCGAGCCTTAACCTGTCCAAAACTTTTGATAATGGTAAAACAGTGAAGGTCGGATATAGCAGACGGTTGCAGCGCCCGGGTATCCGTTTTCTGAATCCTAACGAAAACGTTGCCAACCCTACCAACGTCACTAAAGGTAATCCTAACCTGGATCCTGAATTAACCGATCAGATTGAATTAGGAACGAGTTTCTTCAAAAAGAACTTCTATCTGAGCGTTTCGACTTTCGCCAGGTTTACCAATAACTCTATCGAGAGTATCCGAACCCCATCACCGGTTGAAGGTTATGAAAACAGAATCATGACTACCTATGGTAATATCGGAGAGAAGCAGAATTACGGAGTGAACATTAACGCCAACCTGACTTTGTTCAATAAATGGCAGTTAAACTTCGGTGTAGATCCCTATTATGCAACTATTACCAACAATAGCAACGATCCGGCGACATTGCTGGAGAACAGCGGATTCGTTTTCATGGGTCGTTTCAGAACAAGTGTAACGATTGGTAACGGATGGGCTGTAGAAGGTTTTGGGTTCGGCAGAGGATCAGAAGTACAGTTACAGGGAACGCAGGCAGGGTTTGGTGTTTATTCGCTTGGATTTAAGAAAGACTTTAAGAATAAACAGGGAAGCTTTGGTTTTGGAATGGAGAACTTCTTAAAAGAAAGCTTCAAAATGAAAACACAGCTTGCTTCTCAGGATTTTACGCAAAACTCCACCACTTATTTATTTAACCGCGGATTCAGATTTAATATCTCATACAGAATCGGTAAGATGAATTTTACAGATCAGCCACGTCGCAGAAGATCGATCAGCAATGATGATGTGAAAGGTGGAGACGGAGGAGGCATGGAACAGAGTAGTGGCAGTCAGGGAGGAAGCAGCGCGGCTCCGGCCAGCGGCGGACAAAGACAGGGTGTAACACCTCAAAAAAGTAGCACACCTGATACAGCCCCTAAATCAGGCGGGAATACTGCCCAGCCAAAACCTGGGAACTGATTAAAAGAGACCTAAGTAAGAGTATAGTATAGTTCGGAAAGACTTTCTGCCATGCGGGAAGTCTTTTTTGCTTTAGGATAGGTTCATTTTCCTGCCATTCTTTGCGTAAAAATTCAGACCTTTGCCCTTCATCAGAATTTGAATCAAATTGAACTCTATGGATATCCACGAACTTTTTGCAGCGTTTAGTAATCTGAAGGTGTTGGTGATTGGTGATGTGATGCTTGACTCCTACGTATGGGGGAAAGTAGAGCGGATTTCACCTGAAGCTCCGGTTCCGGTATTAAACGTAGTCAAAAGAGAATACCGTCTCGGAGGGGCAGGGAATGTATTGTTAAATGTTCAGTCACTGGGGGCGCAGGCTATTATCTGTACGGTAATCGGTGATGACAGAGAGGGAGATGTGCTGGAAAGTGAACTGAAAGCACGCGGACTTTCCTGTGCAGGTGTTCTGAGAAGTGAAACCCGTATTACGACCATAAAAGAAAGGATTATTGCCAGTTCGCAGCAGATTGTGAGAGTTGACACAGAAACCGATCAGCTGATCACTCAAAAGGAATCTGACGGTTTACTGAGGCGTATTGAAGAGTTACTGCCGGGCTGTGATGTGGTTATTTTTGAAGATTACGATAAGGGTGTGCTGAGTGAAAATCTTATTCGTGACGTGATCGGAATGACTTTACGCCTGGGTATTCCTACAGTGGTTGATCCCAAAAAAAGGAATTTCCTGGCCTATAAAAAAACATCCTTGTTTAAGCCCAACCTGAAGGAACTCAGGGAGGGCCTGAAAGCAGATTTTAATCCTGATAATCCTGACTCTTTAAAAGAAACGGTGCAACTGCTGATCGATACGCTTCAGGCAGAAGGTGCATTGATTACCATGTCGGAAAGAGGGGTATATATTAATTATAAGGAAGAAAAGCATCATTTGCCGGCTCACATACGTCATATCGCGGATGTATCAGGTGCGGGCGACACAGTGATCAGTATTGCAGCCTGTTGTCTGGCGATGAAACTACCTCCCCAACAAATTGCCGCTTTATCAAACCTGGGAGGTGGCCTTGTATGTGAGAAAGTGGGTGTCGTGCCTATTGAAAAAGAAAGACTGATAGCAGAGGCGCTGCGTCTTTCAATTCTGTAACCGCGGCCTTTATCTGCCCCAGCTATTCACGTATTCATCCAGCAGGTTCTGCAGAAATAAAGTCTTTGGTCCTGGAACACCTGTCCCGATAACCTGATGGTCTACCTGTGTAACCGGCATGGCCAGTTTGGTTGTACTTGTGGTGAAAGCCTCATCCGCAGCTAAAAAATCGGTCAGTAACACCGGTTTTTCAATGACTTCAAAATGAGAGGAGGCCAGTTCTATTACGGTTTTTCTCGTAATGCCATAAAGAATATGACGGCTTGGAGTAATCAGCTGATCATTTTTGAAATAGAAAATATTGCTTCGGGTCAGTTCACTTACTTCACCTTCTCTGTGAAATAACAGATCCGAAGCTTGCTGCTCTTTCATCTGTTGCTCCATCAGGATCATCCGGATATAGTTGGTTGATTTTACCTCTGGCAAATCCCGGATATATTCATGACTGAGTACCTTAATGCCTGCTTTTCGCCCCGCAGGATGATCAGCCGGTAGTGCTTCTGTCCGGATAAGGAAATTAGGCTGAATAATATGAACACTGTCAGGAGCGTAACCTCCTGTTAATAAAAACCGAAAGGCGGTTTCTGCTTGGCCGGATATTCTGTGCAATTGCATCAGTACATTGTAAATCTCTTGTTGGGAATAGTTGAATTCCAGATTAAATTTTCCGGCCGATGCGACAAAACGGTTCCAGTAATCATCCCACCGGAACGGAATACCGTTATAGGTACGGAAATAATCAAAAATTCCGTAACCTCTCAGAAGTGCCAGATCATTGGATTTAAAAAGTGGTGTATCCGAAGAAATGAATTCACCGTTGAAATAGCAGGGAAATGACATTTGTATAAATTCTGAGATGAGATAAAGTCGTATATATTTGCAAATATATGCGATTGCCAGGCTACATATCGTTGCCGGCTGGTTAAAATGTGAAAATCAAAATGGTGAAAGTAGAAGTATGTGCTTATTCCCTGGAATCCTGCCTGAATGCTGAAAAGGCCGGTGCCGACAGAATTGAATTGTGTGCCGGACCGGGAGAAGGTGGCACCACGCCAAGTGCGGGACTGACGGGTCTGGTGCTTGAAAAGGTAAAGATTCCGGTATATGTCATGATTCGCCCGCGCGGAGGGGATTTTGTATATGATGAAGGAGAAATAGAAGTGATGTACAGGGAAATTGATACCGCCAGAAAAATGGGTGTATCGGGGGTAGTACTCGGGGTTTTGCATCCTGATGGGCGGGTGAATCTGGAGGTAACCAAAGCGTTGGTTGAATACGCCTCTCCGATGGGAGTGACGTTCCACCGTGCATTTGATCTTACAGCTGATCCCATCCAGGCGCTGGAAGATGTGATCAGTACAGGAGCAGAACGTATCCTTACCTCCGGCTTGAAACCGGCAGCACCCCAGGCATTGGTATTATTGAGCCGGCTGGCAGAGCAATCAGCAGGCAGAATTGAAATCATGGCCGGCGGTGGTGTTTCTGCTGCTTCGGCAGTGGCCTTGATGGAAACAGGTATCCATGCGTTGCATCTTTCGGGGAAGGCATTCCGGCCTACGCAACAGCAGTATTTTCAGGAGGGAGTTTCCATGGCCGGAGAAGTACCTGACGAACGAAGCATTATGTATAGCGATGTCCATAAAATCAGACAGGTGACTGACCTGATCCGTTAAAAAAAATGAATATATTGATATAATTTTCAAACTTAATTGATGTTACTATAAAGAAGATCAGGCTGAATGATATGTACTTCAGCAGCTGTGTCTGATGTAGATCTAAAAGCTCGTAAACCATGAAAAGGAAAAATGTATGGTGGGCCGTTATGCCGGCCATGTTGTTATTTTTTACAGCCTGCAGCCCTTCCATGCAGGTAAGTTATGATTATGATTCTTCTGTCAATCTTCGTCAGTTTAAAACTTTCCGGGTTGAACCTGAAAAAGGTGTACAACAGGATCCTTTGCTGGGGAGTGATCTGAACAGGCGCCGGCTGGTAGATGCCGTGACCCAGGTAATGCTGGCAAAGGGTTATAAGCAGGATGATAATAATCCGGAACTCGTAGTCGCTTTTATGACCGATGTGAAGGACCGCCAGCAGGTCCGATCGAATAATAATTATTCGCCTTACTGGTGGTGGTATGGGCCTATGGCCGGTAATGTCTCTACCTATAATTATCAGGAAACCCGTTTTATTCTGAATATTTATCAAACTGAAATGGACAGAATGATATGGCAGGGATGGGCCTCCGGAAAAGCCAAAACTTCTAATAAGAAAGAAAACCGGGATGAAATTATGAAAGATATCATCACCGATATTCTGTATTCTTTCCCGCAGGCAACTGCTGATACCTATTCGGGTAACAGGTAAAGTGACGTGATTTACTGAGGAACGGCTGCTCTGTAATAGGGCAGCCACAATCGGGTATTTAATGTGATTTAACCATGAAACGCTATAATTAATATACAAATCTTCGGTAATTTAGGGACCGGAACTCCTTATTATTAATGCTTATTTTTATTTCTGCCGAAAGGTGAAAATTATGTACTCTTATTAATCCTGTCTGATGTTTAAGTATTATTCTTTTTTTGTTGTTCTTTTTAATTTACCCTTGTGTGCAGTTGCAGTAAGTGAATATTCCGATAAATCGAAAAAGAGGACCGATCTGAAATTTAATCTGAACGAGTCAGGTTCTCAATATGTCAAACTGGTATTCCTCAATCAGACATGGGTGAGGTTTAATGAAAGTAACCCCGGTACTACCGTAGCAGGCAATGCCAGGGATCATACATTTGATTTTGGCCTGCGCAGAACCAGGCTTCAGTTTTTCGGACAACTGACTGATCGTGTATTTTTTTATACGCAGTTCGGGATGAATAATTTTAACAAAACGAGTGCATTTCCATCTTATAATGTTTCCGGCACCCCTTCCAATCGTAAAATCGGCGCTTTTTTTCATGACGCTCTGGGCGAGTATGAGATCTATCGTAATGGAAGCAGCTTTATGCGGTTTGGTGGAGGATTGACCATTGTAAGCGGACTTTCAAGATTTACCCAGCCGGGTGTAGGCAGCATCCTTTCTATGGATGTGCCTGTTTTTGCACAGGCTACTGTAGATCAGAATGACCAGTTTGGACGCAAACTGGCCATATATGCAAGAGGACAGGCAGGTAAAATCAATTACAGGCTGGCTCTGGCAGATCCTTTTCTGATAGAAACCAATGGGAATACTCCTCCGGCGTTAAGTCAGAATGCCCAGTTTTCTTCGCATGGGTTGAGTAAACAGCTTGACGCAATGGTGATTTGGAATATTCTGGAAACAGAAGATAATACGACGCCTGGTTATATGACGGGAACTTACCTGGGGAAAAGGTCAGTCTGGAATCTGGAAGCAGGCCTGATTTATCAGAAAAACGCGTTACGAAGATTGTCACTGCCGGACACCTTATCGGAGCCCCTGAAGCTATGGTCAATTGCTTCTTATCTGGATATGCCGGTTGACAGAGAAAAAGGAACTGCAGTATCTGCTTACCTGGGGTATTTCAAGACGGATTACGGTAAAGGGTATCTGAGATACAACGGTATCATGAACCCCGCCACCGGTAGTGATTTGCCCGTCAGTGGAACTTCAGGATCACACGGAAATGCTTTTCCCATGTTTGGAACCGGGCAGGTAGTCTATCTTCAGGGAGGGTATAAATTCAGGGACAACCTGTTCGGCGAGCAGGGAACTTTACAACCCTATTTTACCCTTCAGTATGCTGACTATGACCGGTTGAATTCGGGAATGACAGTCTGGAATACGGGTATTAACTGGTTAATAAAAGGTCATAATGCCAAATTGTCGCTGGACTACCAGAGCCGTCCGGTTTTTGAAAACAGTGCTCAGGATGCAAACCAGCTGAATAAAGCCGGGAGGAAAGGAGCCGTTGTGCTGCAATACCAGATTTCGATATAAAAAGAGAAGGCTCTGCAACAACCATCATGATGCTTATAGCAGAGCCTTCTTCTATGGATTACAACCTTATTGTACTTTTTTCAATTCAGCTTCCAGAAAACTATTGTTGGGGAACTGCTGTGGAATCCAGCGTTCCTGAATGGCTCCGTTTCTATCAATCACCACAAACGGATAGCGGATCTCCGCTACATATTCTTTCTGGATTGTATCAATCTGTTCAGGACTTGCCCATAAGTGATGTACTCCCGGGCGTACTGTCGTATTTTTCTTCCAGAAGCTGAAAGGAATGGCTGGCGATATGCAGGCATATACAAACTGTACTTTATCAGAGAACTGCTCCTCCAGTTTTTTAAGGTCATTTTCAAACTGTCGGGGATTGAACGCAAATACCAGGCATACTGGTTTTCCGCGCAGCGATGCTAACGATATTTCAGAACTATCGGCTGTCAGCAGTTGCATATCAGGTGCCGTATTGCCTGTATTTAGTTTTTCTTTAGCTGAAAGCAGATTTTCGAAATAAACCCCATGAGCCGATTGCGGATAATTGGTTTTAAATTCTTTTAACAGCAATTGGGCTGTCTGAGTACCTTTCAACGCCGTTGCAGCGTAATTCAGCCAGTAAGTCAGCAGATATTCTTTCTGTGCAGGATATTCAGCCAGCTTTTCCTGACTCACTCTGTAAATATCAGCGATGGCCAAAGGATCAACCGGTTTCTGATACGTTGAATCATTGGGATAATTCTTCATGACAGGTATCTGAATCCAGTGCCTGAGTTCATCACGGTAAGATTTGCTGAGTAAAGCCCCATCCGGCAGGACTTTAAATTGTTGCAAGGTGAAATCGTCCAGTTCCTGCCGCTGCTGCGGCGACAGCCTGACCGCCCTGTTCTGTCGCATTTGTTTGTCCGCGATATGTGTTTGTAACAGGTAAGGTTCTGTCATCATCCGGGCCTCTATATATTGTTCAAAACTTTTATCAGCTCCGGCTGATGTTTGTGATTTGAATTGTTGAAAAGCCACGCTTCTCCGCTGTTGTAAACTATCGATCTGCGCATTCATAGCGGCAAGACCCGATTCGTCATACCGGTTACCCAAAGCCGGTAAGTACTGATAATGATTTTCGAGGAAATAGCCGGAAAGAAATTCCTGTCTGGATGCGTTAACTCCCTGGAAAGTGAGTTTCCCGTCAGTACCGACGGAAACAGTCAGTTGTTCGTCAGGCTGAAGATAAAGCGGATAAGTGCGTGGCTGAAAATGCTGTCCTCCGGGTTTAGGCGCAATGGTCAGGTTGATAATAACCGGTTTTTCATGATCAATGGAAATGACTTTTTCCGGCTGGACTGTAAAATCAGCATATCCGGCATTGTCGTAACGGGTATCAGCAAGGCCTACCCCGATGGTCTCATGAAACTCCGGACGTTCTACAGTAACGCTCACGATAATAGTACTTCCCTGTGTCCCTGACAAGGTAATCCGGGAAGCAACGGCTGTGAGTTGAGTAAGGAACCCGGAAATAAGAATGGTGTACAGTGACAGGTTTTTCATAGTTTATTTTTTATCGATGCCTGATAACACGCGGCCAATATCATTCGCTTTTACCATCAGTTCAAGACTTTGGTCCGTCTCCTGCTGATCGATTGCTGTTTTAAAACGCTTTAGTAACTGAATATAGTCTCCCAGTGCTTTTGAAACGTTCTTTTTATTCTGATTAAAAATCGGAGCCCACATTTGAGGAGAACTTTTTGCAAGTCTTACAGTAGAGGAAAATCCAGTGCTGGCCATCGCGAAAATAGCCTTCTCATCCTTTTCTTTTTCCAGAACAGTCAACCCAAGCGCGAAAGAACTGATATGGCTCAGGTGAGATACATAGGCAAGATGCAGATCATGATTAACCGGCTCCATATAATGGATTTTCATGCCGGCATCCCGCAAAAAAGATTCAATCAGTAACACTGAGTCGGGGTGTGATTTGTGCTTATCACAGATGATGACATTTTTATCAGGAAGCAATTCTTTGAAAGCCGCAGAAGGACCTGAGTTTTCGGTACCTGCCATAGGATGCACTGCGACATATTGCGCTCTTTTCGGATGCTGGTCGGCCAGCTGACAGATCATTTCCTTGGTAGAACCCATATCCACAACCGTTTTCCCCTCCGGAATACGATCCAGAATTTGCGGCAGCAACTGCTGAATGACATCAACAGGTGCCGATAAAATATTAAGCTCAGCCATTTCGATGGCTTTTTCAAGAGTAGTTATTTCATCCACAATCCCTTTGGCAAGGGCAAGTTTTTGATTGACAACGGACTTATCAACACCTATAAAGCGGATGTTAGGGTATTTTTCGCGGAGTGCCAGGGCAAATGAGCCCCCGATGAGTCCGATACCAATAATGCTTACAATCATTTACGGATCAGGCTTTTTACAGCCGGGTTTGAGTCTGAATTATAATGCAAAATTACATCTTTGCCCGGATAAATGATCAGGAGAGCGTTTTCATTATCCTTACCTTCTTTATTTTCTTTTTATCTGCGGATTGGATTTTGAAAATCAGGTCCCGGTAGGAAGTTTGTTCGCCAATTCTTGGTAATCTTGAAAAAAGTTCGAGCAGAAGTCCTGCCAGCGATTCGCTGCTGGCTTGCACGTCATGGAAGTAATCCTGCGGAAGGTTGATGATTTTAAGTAAATTGCTGACCGGCACCCGTCCTTCAAACAGGAAAGTGTTTTCATCGATTTTATTGTAATAGACATCGTCTGCGTCATCATATTCGTCATTGATGTCGCCAAAAATCTCTTCAATAATATCTTCCAGTGTAATCAATCCGCTGGTGCCTCCGTACTCATCCACTACAATTGCCATGTGCACACGGCGCTTTCTGAACTCCTGCAGCAGGTCATCAAGTCTTTTGCTTTCAGGAATAAAATAAGCATCCCTCAGTAATTTCTGCCAGTGAAATTTCTCATTACGATGTGTATAGGAAAGCAGATCTTTGGTGTAGAGAATTCCTTCGATACTATCCAGTGTTTCTTTATAGACCGGGACCCTTGAATACCCTGACTTGTTCACTTTATCCATCAATTCATGAAAATCAAGCTCCCAGTCAAATGCTGTGATGCTGGGTCTGGCCTGCATAGCCTGTTTGACGGTAGTCGTAGAAAAAGTCTCAAGGCTGAGTAATAAATCCTGCTCTTCCAGTGACTGTTCGGTATAGTTCCGGATTTCTTCTTCTTTGCCGTTATGACGGAAAACATATAGTCCCGACATCTGTGCGAGGCGGGTAAGATAGTTGGTTAAAGGCTGGCAGATCCGGATCAGTATTCTGACAGGTTTATCCAGTGTAACTATATAGACGGCAGAAAATCTGCCTGCAATAGCTCTGATAAATAAATCAAACCATATCCAGCAGCCAGCAGCCAGGATAATGACAATCTGATTTTCAGGATATTCCTGCAGGAGAATAACGGCGATACGTGAAGCCGAGACCACCGCGATCAGTAAAAACACCCATTGTAAAAATGAAAGGGTGAACTTCTGCTGGTCATTTGGTATAAAGTAGCGTGAACTGTTTCTTCGCTCCCAGGGCATTTCTGCCCAGCTATTAGCAATATAAGTGGCGCTTATGGAAGTGAAGAAAAGATAAAGAGTAAATGCGATGAAAAAAAACAACCAGTCTTCATACGTCACATTTCCCGGAGTATAGTCGGGAAAGATGACTGAAAATAATACAAAACTTCGGGTAAAACCGGATTTATCAAAACGCGTTCGAGGCAGCGGGTCTTCCGATGTATCTGCTTCTTTCATTAATTTTCAGAAAAGGTGATAAATTTTAAAATGGCAAATCATCATCATCATTATTACTGTCGGCAGATAAAGCCGGCGATACCGGGGACGGATCTGCAGGTTTAGAATCATAAGAGGCCAAAGGCGGATTTGCCGGGGGGGCTGATGTGCCGGATCCGGGGTTTCCTCCGAGCAGGGTCATATTTGTAGCACGTATCGTAATGCCGTTTCGTTGTTGTCCTTCTTTGTCTACCCAGCTTTCAGAACGGATACTTCCTTCAATATAGACCTGATTTCCTTTTTTCAGGTACTTTTCAGCAATCTGCGCTGTTTTATTCCAGACCTCAATACGATGCCATTCTGTCTGCTCTACTCTTTCGCCGTTGCGGTTAGTGTAAGCTTCAGAAGTGGCAATATTGAATTTGGCCACAATAGCCCCGCCATCAAAATAACGAACCTCGGGGTCACTGCCCAGGTTACCTACCAGAATTACTTTATTTACGCCTGCCATGAATTATTCGGAAATTGTTAAATCAGATATAGTAGAATAGTGTATTCAAAAGTTTGAGTTATCTAAGGTAGTAACAAATAACATTCAAAAAAAATCTTTCTTCAGGTAGTTATTGATGGCAACCGGCTTGGGAAGGTGTTCGATTTCCGATACCGGGTAAAATGCAAAACCTTCCGGAAGTTCAATTCTACTGTTTTTCGGAACTGATACCGGCCAGAATCTGATCAGTAATTTCTGATGGGACAGCTGATGCGTAATCATCTCTGAGGGTATTGACGTAATTCCTTTCTTCTGAAAATACTTCAGGTCATGGAGAGTATCGGGGAAATCATCCCAGGTATCTATGCTGTGAGAAGTCTCGGCGAGAATAAATTCAAATAATCCGTTCCAGACATCTTTTCCCGTTCTTTTGTGCATGGCAATTTCATCCCCTCGCATCAACACGATATAATTGAGGTGCCGTAACCTTACTTTCGTTTTTTTGGTCTTTACCGGCAGTACTGTCTGCAGGTTGTGTTTGTTGGCATAGCAGATCAGGCTGAAAGGACAACCTTCACAATCAGGGGCGACAGGTTTGCATTGAAGAGCCCCGAACTCCATGATCGCCTGATTAAATATATCCGGCTGGTCAGAAGGCATCAGCTGGCGCGCTATTTCGGTAAAACTTTTCCGTGCACCGCCAGAGCTGATATCCGTATCTATTCCTAAAAGACGGGAAAGAAACCGAAAAACATTACCGTCAACAACAGGAGCAGGGAGTTTAAAAGCAAAAGAAGCGATGGCCGAGGCCGTGTAATCACCGATTCCTTTTAATTTTTTAAGCGCCTCAAAATCGGCAGGGAAAGCACCGTTATGTTCCTTTACAACTTCCCGGGCCGTTTTTAGCATATTACGGGCACGGGAATAATAACCTAACCCCTGCCATAATCTCAATATTTCATTTTCATCGGCTTCGGCAAAAGCTTGAACCGATGGAAAATTATCCGTAAATTGCTGATAATAAGGCAGACCCTGGTTTACTCTTGTCTGTTGCAGGATAATCTCAGACAGCCAGATCAGATAAGGGTCCCGGGTATGGCGCCAGGGAAGGTCTCTCTGATGGATGCGGTACCAATCGTGCAGCAACTGAAAAATAAGTTCTTTCAGATGAACATAAGGATGAATATTTGTCAGGGGGTTACCTTCTGTTTTATAGGACATTATAAGAGAAACTAAAAAAAATTACTTTTAAAGTTAAGTAAAAAAGAACTACCTTTGTACTCCCAAAATCAAAGGGGTATATTTTTGTAAGAATAAAAATCAACCTTAAAGTTAATTAAGACAGTGACTAAAGCAGACGTTATCGCGCAGATTTCAGAAAAAACGGGTGTAGAGAAGACAGATGTACAACATACACTTGAAACATTTTTTACTGTAGTGAAAGATTCATTGGCGAGTGGAGAGAATCTTTATATCAGAGGTTTTGGTAGCTTTATTAATAAAAAGCGTGCCCGTAAAGTAGCCCGTAACATTTCCAAAGGAACTTCGATGATTATCGATGAACATTATGTGCCAAGTTTTAAACCTGCCAAGATTTTCGTTGAACAGGTTAAAGAAAGTGATCAATTGAGTGAATTGGCTGTTAAGTAATTACTTACAGCAACGTTATTGAATGATATTTGAAATGAAGAAAACTGTTCTGATTATTTGCATACTGGCACTTACGTTGATTGGTACTTTATACAGTCTGCCTAAGATAGTTGTAAATAATAAAAACGAAAGTACAGAGCAGCGTACTTCTGCGGGTGAGGAGGAAAGTCCTGTTGCTGCAAATAATATGGAAGCCAGTCATGGTACGGGCAGCCTAAATGCAGAACAACAGTCGGCAATTGACAAACTTATAGTAGCCTATAAGGCTGCTTCTGAAAAAGAAAAAGAAATTAGCGCTATTAAACTTTCTGATCAATACATTATGTATCAGCGGTTTGATAGCGCTGCTTATTATGCAGAGGCGGCGGCGCTTGTCAATCCGAATCTGACTAATTACCTTCGCGCCGGGGATCGCTATTATGAGGCATACGGTTTTTCTCTCGATCAGGCCAAATCCAAACGGCTTGGTGAGAAAACCAGAGAGTTTTACCAGAAGGTTCTGGATGAAAATCCGAATGTGCCCCTGGCCAAAGCCAATATGGCAATGACCTATGTGAATACTGAAAACCCGATGCAGGGAATTATGATGCTGAGGGAGATTCTGGAGGAAGATCCGACTAACGAGGTTGCCTTGTTTAATATGGGGATTCTCTCCATGCGTTCCAATCAGTATTCAAGAGCAGTTGAGCGTTTTCAGCAAATCGTTGTTAATAATCCATCCAATACCAAAGCCCGGTTCTATCTTGGCGTAAGTTTGCTGGAGACAGGAAAAAATGACGAGGCGCGTAAAGAGTTGAAACAGGTAAAAGAACAGGAAAAAGATCCTGCTATTTTACAGGCAATAGCCGAACTGGAAGAGCGCTTGTAATACAAGAGCTTGTTTTAAAAGTATTTTTTACACATTAACCGTTTTATATTATGCCTTGCGGAAAAAAAAGGAAGAGACATAAGATCTCTACTCACAAAAGAAAGAAGCGTCTTAGAAAAAACAGACATAAGAAAAAATAATTTTCATCTTTCTGGTTGCCAGGTAAATTGGTAAGACTTTGAGTAACGAGTTACTGATAAATTCTACTCAAAAGGGGGAACGTATAGCCCTTTTGCAGAATAAACGCCTTCTTGAGTACCACCTTGAGGTTCCTGATCAGAACTTTACTGTAGGAGATATTTATCTCGGGACAGTGAAGAAGCTGGTCACAGGGCTGAATGCCGCTTTTGTGGATGTGGGATTTGAAAAGGATGCATTTCTGCATTATCTGGATCTGGGGGCGAATATCAATTCCCTGGATAAATTTACCAAAGATATTATTGCAAAAAGGGCTAACTCCGGTAAGGTGTCAGGATTTAAAATGGAACCTGAAATCGATAAGCTTGGCAAAATCGATAAGGTGCTTTCCAAAAATCAGCCTATCCTTGTTCAGGTAGTTAAAGAGCCTATATCAACTAAGGGACCAAGGCTTTCGTGTGACCTGTCTATCGCCGGACGATACATTGTTTTGGTTCCTTTTTCTAATTCTGTTAATCTTTCCAAAAAGATCACAGACAAGCAGGAACGCAACAGGCTGCAGCGTCTGATGTCATCTATTAAGCCTGCCAATTTCGGCGTTATTGTACGTACAGTAGCGCAGGGAAAAGACGTAGAAGAACTCGACCGCGATCTCCATAACTGCATTGAAAAATGGGAGAACGGAATGAAGGTACTGAGAGATGCCAAGCCGCGTGACCGTATTATCGGTGAAATGAACCGGGCATCTTCTATTCTGCGTGATATGCTGAATGAGTCTTTTGACAGCATTACCGTAGAGTCAAAAGAAGTGTATGATGATATCAGATCGTATATCCGTTCCATTGCTCCTGATAAAGAGAATATTGTTAAACTGCATACCGGGAAGAACAAACTTTTTGAACAGGCGGGTATTGAAAAGCAGATCAAATCACTTTTCGGTCGTTCAGTGAGCTTACCGGGCGGGGGGTATCTGATTATCGAACATACCGAAGCCCTTCATGTTATTGACGTTAACAGCGGCAATAAATCCAACACAGAAGAAGATCAGGAAGCGACTGCTCTCAGTGTCAATGTGGAAGCCGCAAAGGAGATTTCCAGGCAGTTGAGGTTACGTGATATGGGTGGCATTATTGTGGTTGATTTTATCGACATGAAAAAAGCTGAAAATAAAAAGAAGCTTTATGATGTCATGAGAGAGGAAATGAGAGCGGAGCGTTCGAAACATACGATCCTGCCGCTTTCCAAATTCGGCCTGATGCAGATTACCCGTCAGCGTGTCCGCCCCGAACTGAACATAGTTACCCGGGAGTCGTGCCCTACCTGTGGTGGTACCGGTACGATACAGGCCAGTATTCTGGTTTCGGATATAATCGAAAATAACATTGATTATATTATCACCAAACAGAATGAAAAGGGCTTTTCGATCATTCTGCATCCGTTCCTTTATTCTTACTTTACCAAAGGGCTGATATCCCGTCAGTTGCGCTGGCTGTTCAAATACAAAACATGGATAAACCTTGTACAGGACAGTTCACTGGGTGTGGTTGACTTCAAATTCTATAATAAGTTTGAAGAAGAGATTGAAATCGTCTCTGTTGTCTAGATTTCCCCTGAAAGCGGACTGATGGTAAGAGGGAATAATTCTAACGCTTCTTTTAAATACTGCTCATTAAATAAAACAGTTTCTCCGGCCTCTTTAAAATACGCCAGCAGATTTTCCGTAGCAATATTGCCAACGAGTTCATTCTGTGCCATAGGGCAGCCGCCATATCCTGCAATACTACCGTCAAAACGTCTGCAGCCTGATTCATAGGCAGCCCTTATTCTTGATTTCCAGTCAGCAGGTGTAGCGTGAAAATGAGCACCGAATTCCAGTTGTGGAAAAGCAGAGGTCAGTGAACTGAACAAATAGGTAATATCTTCCGGGGCTGCAATACCAACGGTATCAGATAATGAAAAGATAGTGATGCCTTCTGAGTGTAATTTTTCTACCCATTCAGCGATGATATCCGGATGCCATGCATCACCGTAGGGGTTCCCAAAGCCCATTGACAGGTATATTACTACTGTTTTCTGCGATTTTACGGCAATATTCATGATTTGCTTCACTACGGTCAGCGACTCGGCCATGGTCCGGTGGGTATTCCGGATCTGAAAAGTTTCCGAAACAGAAAAAGGGTAACCCAGAAAATCAATTTCCGGAAATGCGGCGGCCAGTTCTGCCCCTTTTTCATTGGCCACAATAGAAAGCAGGCGGGTGGAGGTGGCCTTGAGATCAAGTAAGGAAATAAGCTCGGCTGTGTCTCTTACCTGTGGCATTATCCTGGGCGAGACAAAGCTCCCGAAATCTAAAGTATCAAAACCAATCTTCAACAGTGTATTTAAATACCGGGCCTTGTTATTTACCGGAATATAGTGCTGTAATCCCTGCCAGGCGTCTCTCGGACATTCAATGATTTTCATGATAGCTTATCGGAAATAATAGTGAGATGTCGGACGAAAACTCATGAAAACTAAATTTTAATATGGGTATTGGGAATTTTTATAAGAAATTTAAAAAAAATAACCAGTTTTGACAAAGAAATGATTGCTTAACTTTCTTGGGGTGAAATAGTTTTCCTAAATTTGCAGTCCTAAATTTGAATTAATTATTGTATGAGCAAGAAAAACCACGGTAGCGGAGGATTAGAAATCATCGAAAACCCTGAGGTACTCGCTGACCGTATTGGTAGTGCAGAAAGTTTTTTCGTGAAAAACAAAAATCTGCTGACTATTGCGGGTGGAGCAATTGTAGTTATTTTGCTGGCATTCGCCGGATACCGTTTTTATATGGACGGACAGGAGGAAACAGCGCAGACTGCCCTGTCAAATGCCGTATATGATTTTGAAGCTGATTCGTTACAGCGGGCATTAAAAGGAAGTGGCGGAAATGAAGGCCTTATGAATGTTGCAGACAACTATAGAGGTACAGACGCAGCTAATCTTGCCAATCTTTATGCAGGTATCGCATTTCTGAAAGAAGGGAATTTTGATGATGCCATCAGTAAACTGAAAGGTTTCAGCTCTTCTGATCTGCTGTTGTATGCACGTGCTCAGTCACTGATAGGCGATGCTTATATGGAAAAAGGGAATGCGGAAGAAGCAATTTCCTATTATAAAAAAGCGGCAGGCTATAAAGAAAACCAGTTTTTCACGCCAGGTTATCTGATTAAGCTGGGTATAGCTCAGGAAAAAGCGAACCAGGCTAAGGACGCTATGTCGTCGTATAAACGGATTATTGATGAATTCCCTTTGGCAACAGAAGTAGCAAATGCTAAGAAGTTTCTGGGAGTTCTCGAAGGGCAGGTCGGTGAATGATACAGTTCTGTGCCCGGATCCAAAACAGGATAAAGCCGACCTCGGTTTTATCCTGTTTTTTTATTTAATATGATTTTAAAATTTAAGCTGAAATGGCATCCAAGAATAAGAATTTAAGTGTTTTCTCTACTGAGAATCTTCCGGATATCAGTACACGGGGTTTTGCAATTGTTGTGGCCGAATGGAATGAAGTGGTAACAGAAAAGCTGTTTGAAGGCGCATATGCAACACTGCTTCAATACGGAGCTGATGCCGCGAGAATACTCCGCGCCAATGTGCCCGGAAGTTATGAGCTGACCCTGGCCTCCCAGTGGATGGCCGAACGGGATGATATTGATGCGGTCATTGCGATAGGAGCGGTTATACAAGGCGAAACCAAGCACAATGATTACATTAATCACGCCGTTGCGCAGGGTTTGAATGAAGTATCCCTAAAGACCGGTAAACCTGTTATTTTTGGTGTGCTTACTCCCAATACGATGGAGCAGGCTATTGACCGGGCCGGAGGAAAACACGGTAATAAAGGAGATGAAGCGGCTATTACGGCCATTAAAATGTTAGGCTTAAAAAATCAGATTATTTCTAAAAACTAATACTTAAAACGAATGCAAGTCTGGAAATTTGGAGGTACTTCGGTAGGGAAACCGGAGCGTATGAAAGCAATCCGACAACTGATTACACAGGATAATACGCGTAAAATTATTGTGTTGTCTGCCTTATCCGGAACAACCAATGCACTGATTACGATAGGAGAAGCAGCGAAGGCCAGTCAGGATGAAGAGGTAAACAGACTGATTGATGCTTTGAATGAGCATTACAATACGTTTATTACTGAATTGTATAATACAGAAGACGGGTTAAAAGCCGGACAGGATATAGTGGACAGCGAGTTTAATCATATTCGTTCACTTACAGGGATCAGACCATTCTCGATTGTTCAGGAAAAGGAACTGGTGGCCCAGGGAGAGCTCATGAGTACTAAACTTTTTAATGCTTTCCTGCAGGAAGAGGGGGTGAATGCTGCATTGATTCCGGCTTTGGATTTTATGTACATCAAAGCAGACGGTGAACCTGAGAATGAAATCATTGAAGAGAAAATAGTATCCATACTGAATTATCATCAGGATAAAGATATTATCGTTACACAAGGATTTATCTGTCGTAATCCGCGCGGCGAAGTGGACAACCTGAAAAGGGGAGGGTCTGATTATACTGCGTCATTGATCGGGGGTGCCGTGAAAGCTGATGAAATTCAGATATGGACCGATATTGACGGGATGCACAATAATGATCCCCGGATTGTAAAAAGGACTTTTCCTGTACACCATTTGTCTTTTGAGGAAGCAGCAGAACTGGCTTATTTCGGAGCCAAAATATTACATCCCAGTACCATTACTCCGGCTAAACTCAGAAACGTACCTGTACGGTTGAAAAATACAATGCAGCCTGATGCCTTTGGTACACTGATCGCTAATGAAACCGATCAGAAAGATATCAAGGCAATTGCAGCGAAGGATAATATTACGGCCATATATATCCATTCGACCCGTATGCTGAATGCTTACGGATTTTTGAGAAGGGTGTTTGAAGTATTTGAAAAATACAAAACACCGGTAGATATGATCACCACTTCCGAAGTGTCGGTGTCAGTTACTATTGATAACTCCACTTATCTGGATGAGATCATGGCTGAACTCAGAGAGTTTGCTGACCTTGAAGAAAATGATCAGGAGCAGAGCATTATCTGTGTCGTCGGGAATTTTAGTGCAGATAAGGAAGGTATAGCGCTTAAAGTACTTGAAGCGATGAGAAATATACCCATCCGGATGATTTCTTACGGAGCATCTGAGCATAACCTTTCCATTCTGGTACATTCCGCAAATAAGGTGGAAGCGTTGAATGTGCTGAATGAAAGCCTGTTTTTTCAGGAGGAAGCCTTAAAATAGATTTTTATCTTTAGCGGATGAGGTTATCTGCAACAGGTAAATTAAAGTAAAATAACTTCGATATGTTACAAATTGCTTATATCCGGGAAAACAGAGATCAGACCATAACCGGATTGAAAAAGAAGTATTTTCAGGATGCAGAGCAGGCTGTAGATCTTGTCATTGAGCTTGATAAGCAGCGCAGGGAGATTCAGCAGGAACTGGATGGTGTGCTGTCAATGTCCAATGCGAAAGCCAGGGAAATAGGGGCTTTGATGAAGGAAGGGAAAAAGGATGAGGCGGAAGCGGCCAAAAAAGAGACAGCCTCACTGAAAGAACATTCCAGAAGTTTAGAGGAGCAGTTAAAAAATGTTGGGATACAGCTTCAGGAAGAACTGGTGAAACTACCCAACCTTCCGCACCCGAGTGTACCGGAAGGAAGAACAGCGGACGACAATGTGGTCACGATGGAGGAAGGTATGAAACCTCAGCTGCATGAAGGCGCATTGCCTCATTGGGACCTGATCAGGAATCTGGATATTATTGATTTTGAATTAGGTAACAAAATCAGCGGAGCCGGTTTTCCGGTCTATAAAGGAAAAGGTGCCCGTCTGCAACGGGCTATGATTTCCTTCTTTCTGGATCAGGCAGCAGAAGCAGGTTATTATGAAATCCAGCCACCTATTGTGATCAATGCTGATTCGGCTTATGGTACCGGACAGTTACCGGATAAAGAAGGGCAGATGTACCATATCGGTGAAGATGAATTGTATCTGATTCCGACAGCCGAAGTGCCTGTCACCAACTTATACCGGGATATGATCTTGTCTGAAAGCGATCTTCCTGTAAAAAATGTAGCGTATACTCCCTGTTTCAGACGGGAGGCCGGAAGCTGGGGTGCTCATGTAAGAGGATTGAATCGTCTGCATCAGTTTGATAAAGTTGAAATTGTACAGATCCGTAAGCCTGAAGAATCGTATGCTGCCTTGAACGGGATGGTTGACCATGTCAAGGGGTTGTTGCGTAAACTGGAATTGCCGTTCCGTATTCTGCATCTGTGTGGTGGGGATATCAGCTTTACTTCTGCGCTTACTTTTGATTTTGAAGTCTGGTCAGCTGCACAGCAGCGCTGGCTGGAATGCAGTTCGGTTTCCAATTTTGAAACTTTTCAGACAAACCGGTTGAAATTGCGCTATAAAGTGGATAATAAAACACAACTGTTGCATACGCTGAACGGCTCGGCTCTTGCGCTGCCCCGGATTCTTGCGGCTATTCTTGAGAACAACCAACAGGAGGATGGCAGTATCAGGGTACCGGCAGTGTTAGTGCCCTATTGCGGTTTTGATACGATTGGATAAAGAATAAAAACGGACGGGGAGTTTTCAATCTCTCCGTCCGTTTGAAACAGATGGTAGCAGAGGGAATTATGGCATTTCCAAAAATACAGATTCAATTATATCGCAGGCTTCATTCATCTGGGATGCTGTAATAATCAAAGGTGGGGCAAAGCGGATTTTATTCCCGTGTGTAGGTTTGCAGAGCAATCCTCTGTGCATCATTTCATGACAAAGATGGTACGCCTTTTCTCCTTCTTCCGGGTCGTGAAGCTCAATTGCATTCAGTAAACCTTTTCCACGAACTTCATTGATAAGTCCGCAACGTTGCTGAAGGACCATCATGCGTTGTCTGAAAAGCTCTCCCATCAACCGGGCATTATCAGCCAGATGTTCTTCTTCGATGACCTGCAGGGAGGCTATGGCCACGCGGGCCGCAAGCGGATTCCCCCCAAAGGTTGAACCGTGTTCACCGGGCAGAATGGTCAGCATAATTTCGTCACTGGCTAAAACCGCCGACACAGGCATGGTTCCGCCGGATAATGCTTTTCCCAATACCAGAATATCCGGTTTTACTCCTTCCCAGTCACACGCCAGACGTTTACCCGTACGGGCCAGCCCGGTCTGTACTTCATCTGCCACAAATAGCACATTGTATTTCGTGCATAGCGCCCTGACTCCCTTCAGATAGCCTTCCGAAGGTACAATGACACCCGCCTCTCCCTGTATTGGCTCAACCATAAAGCTGGCTATTTCAGGGTCGTTCTTTAATTTATGTTCCAGTGCGTTAAGGTCATTGTAGGGTATGATTTCAAATCCGGGAAGCAACGGGCCGTATTCATGGTAACTGGCCGGGTCCGTCGATGCGGAGACAGCCGCCAGTGTTCTCCCCCAGAAATTGCCATGAGCAAAGAGTGTTTTAGCGCGGTCAGGGGCAATTTTTTTAATTTTATAAGCCCATTTTCTGGATAGTTTAAGTGAAGTCTCTCCGGCTTCAACACCCGAATTCATCATTAATACTTTGTCATATCCGAAGTATTCGCTCATGAATCTTTCACATTCTCCAAGCTGGTCGTTGTAAAAAGCCCGGGAGGTAAGGGTGAGCCTTTGTGCCTGTTCTGTCAGCACTTTAATAATACGCGGATGGCAATGCCCCTGGTTGACTGCGCTATATGCCGAAAGAAAGTCAAAATACTGTCTGCCGTCTGTATCCCACAGATGAACGCCCAGTCCTTTTGACAATACAACCGGCATCGGGCTGTAATTATGTGCACCATACCGGTCTTCCAGGCGAATCGCTTCAGCAGCTGAATCAGAAAATGAATTTGTGTTGATCATATTATGAGCATAATATTTATCAGCCGGTACGTTCTGTTACATCAGATCGTTTCCTCAATTGCCTGATAAATGATATCGTGAATTTTCCTTCGCGTCCGGTGGCTGTTGAGCCTGTTATTTCCGGCATCCGGGTACACCCGGTTGGAAAGAAATATGAAAACAAGATCCTGTTTCGGATCGACCCATACAACGTTACCCGTAAAACCGGTATGTCCGAAAGAGGCCAGCGAAGCACTCGGCGAAACAACGTTGCTTTGTATATCCTGCCGGGCCTTCACCCATCCCAAAGCCCTGCTTCCACTGGAAGAGGCGAGTTTGGTAAACTCTTCAATGGTTGATTTTTTAAAATAGGTCTTACCGGCATACTGGCCGTTCCACAATTGCATTTGCAGTAATATGGCCAGGCTTCTGGCATTTCCGAAAAGTCCGGCGTGTCCGGCGACACCTCCCATCATAGCAGCCATAGGATCATGGACGGTACCTCTGATCAGTTGTCCTCTGTAAGTATGATCATTTTCAGTAGGTGCGATTCGCTCGGCCGCCATATGGGTTAAGGGATTGTATGTCAGCGCAGGCAGATGTAACGGCTGATACAGCTGATCACTGATAAACACGTTCAATGGCTGATTGCTGACCCTTTCCACGACTTTCTGCAATGTCAGAAACCCAAGATCACTGTACAGAAACCCGTATTGTCCGGCCCGGTTAGGTTTGCCTTTCATCGGGGATTCAATAATCCATTTCCAGACAGAGTCGGGCATGGCATTACTGGCAAATAATCTGGGCGCAACCTGAATGGCATGAAGACTGTCAGCAACGGCACTGTAATATTCCTGCATCAGTCCGCCACCGGCGGTCATGGTATTTCTCCATAATTTGGGATAATAGGCCTGCATACCACTGCGATGCACCAGCAATTCTCTGATTGTAATGTGTTGTTTATTGGTGTTTTTTAATTCAGGCAAATACGCACTGGCTTTTTCATCCAGGCTGATCAGGCCTTTCTCGTATAATAGCATTACCCCCTGCAAAGTTGAAGACACCTTTGAAACGGATGCCAGATCGTACAGCGTCTCACTCGAAACCCTGTCGGCGTCCTGATAAGTCAACGTCCCGAAATTCCTTTCGTAAATGATTTTACCTTTTCGTGCTACCAGTACCTGGCAACCCGGAAATACATGCTGACTGATAGCATCCTGTACCACATCCGATATTCTTTCCAGTGAGCCTGTACGCATACCAACACTTTCAGGTGTGCCGAAGCTGATTTTTCCCATAGCCACCGTTTCAATACCAAAGCCCGCATCAATACCAGGAGCAGAAACCGGAATCCGTCCTTTGGAATTCAGAGCGCCCATGATGATCTGTGAAGAAACCTGCTGTATGAAAGCGTTATCATCATTCGCACAGATAACAGCATCAGTCGCCGGCAGGACCCGAAGGCTGTAAGGAGTTCCGAAAACACACAGAACAGTGTTTTTGCCACTTGCTTTTAACTGGTTGATAAAGTCAATTACCGGCGCTTTGATTCCGTAGTTACGGCTGGCTCTGGAATTTATATTGTGTACGGCAACGATAACGGTACTGTAAGGCTTTAAATATTCCATCATGTTACTGACATCGCCCGGATTAATATCTGATACCGCAAACACATGGTGTGTCATCGGACTGTAATAGCTGGTCAGCATTCTCTGGAACGGACTTTTGCTTCCGCCTCCGATGGTTACCGTGGTTACCCCGGCCAGGTCCTGATCCTGAAACGGTAGGAGGTTATTTTCATTCCTCACTACTGTAACAGCAGCTTCATTAAGGTCACGGATCAGATTTTGTGAAGAAGCCGGATTCAGATCTTCATACAGATTTTTCAATTCGACCGGCTGCCGTTCATGAAGCCCGGCCCAGTATTTGGCTTTCAGAATCCTTCTGACTTTTTCATTGATAACTTTCTCACTGATCGTCTTATTTTTCAGCGCGTTTTTAACCAGTGCGATGGTTTCAGGTATATCCTGTGCAAAAACCAGGATATCATTTCCGGCAACTAAAGCTTTAAGGTTAATTTCGGGTGCCTTTCCTGATTTCATCACCCCTTTCATATTCATGGCGTCTGTAAAAATAAGGCCGCGGAACCCCAGTTGTTCTCTGAGTAAACCCTTTACTACTTTAGGAGAGAGCGATCCGGGAATATCAGGAGTATTATCAATAACAGGAATATGCAAATGCCCGCTCATTACCCCCATAATACTGTCTGCGATCAGTTGTTTGTAAGGATAAAGGTCTGTGTCAAATAAAGTTTCGTAGGTGTGTGTCAGTACAGGTAATTCATAATGTGAATCTGTGCCGGTGTCGCCATGGCCCGGAAAGTGTTTTGCTGCAGCAAGGATATGCTGGTGTTGCATTCCTTTCATATAAGCAACCGATTTGGCGGCTACATTTATTTTATCCTCTCCAAATGACCGGATCCCGATGACCGGATTGTCGGGATTACTGTTGATATCTGCTACCGGAGCAAAATTGATTTGTATCCCCAGTCTTTTACAATGCTTACCGATTTCGGCGCCCATTTTATAGATCAGATCATTATCCTGAACTGCGCCCAGTATCATTTGTTTAGGGAAAGAGACGGTGCTGTCGAGGCGCATTCCAAGACCCCATTCCCCATCAATACCGATAAACAGGGGTACGGCAGACGCCTGCTGGAAGCGGTTGGTAAGAACCGCCTGCCGGTAAGGACTCCCCTGGAAGAAAATAACCCCTCCTATATGGTGCTGGGTAACCAGATTACTGATCTGGCTGTTATGACGTTCGTCACGGTTTGAATAAGCCGCAACCATGAAAAACTGCCCTATTTTCTGGTCAAGGCTCATGGTTTTGAAGGTACTGTCTACCCATTTTGATTCGGGCAATACTTCAATTTCAGTACGGGATTTCGGTTTAGCGGCTTTGGGCTGGCTTTTTGCCGGCTTTTCGGTAACAGCGGGTTCTGCAACCGGTTTAAGAGGAGAAGAAAGGTCAGCATCCTTCACGGCAAGTGATACCATGGTACTGATTGCCAGAACGGCAATACCTACCAGTATAACCCTGAATTTATGAAGGGACATCAAAATACCTTTCTTCTCAGATTTCATCTCACAGGTTGTTCAGAGGATTATTAATTACAAGCTTTTATGATATTAACGAAATCTCTTGACTTTAATGATGCGCCACCTACAAGTCCGCCGTCTACATCCGGGTTTGCAAACAGTTCAGCGGCATTTGCTGCATTTACACTTCCTCCGTAGAGGATCGTAATATTTCCGGCCAGTTCCTGCCCGTATTTTCCGGCGATATGTTCTCTCAGAGCCGCATGCATTTCCTGAGCCTGATCCGCAGAAGCGGTTAAACCTGTGCCGATAGCCCAGATCGGTTCATAGGCAATTACCACTTTTTCAAAGTTTTCCGGAGAAAGATGAAAGAGGCTTTCAGTAATCTGATTTTTTACATAGCCGATATAATCACTGTTCTGACGGAGATCAAGTGATTCGCCGCAGCAGAAAAGAGGGGTTAATCCGTTTGCAAGCGCGATATCAACTTTAGCAGCGATGATCTGGTTGGTTTCCCCGAAATATTCACGGCGTTCGCTGTGCCCGATGATGACAGATGTGATTCCTGAGGAAGCCAGCATAGGCGCAGCTATCTCACCTGTATAGGCACCTGAAGGTTTGTCTGAACAGTTTTGAGCACCGAGGGAAATATTGGGCGTATTTTCAATGTATTTCTTCAGAGGCAGCAAATAAAGTGCCGGTGTGCATAAAATAACTTTTGTGTCATTTAAGACTTCGTCCTTTACCATATTGACCACTTCAGAAGTGAGAGCAAGTGCTTCGTCCAGGGTCTTGTTCATTTTCCAGTTGCCCGCTACAATCTTTTTGCGCATGTTAAAACAGATTACTAAAATTTTTATGATTTATGAATTCTTCAATTGCGAAAATACGATTTTTTACTTGAAAGCGATAGAATATTCTGAGATAATTGTGAATTGCAAATAATTGTTATTTATGATGTTTTTTTTGTGTTTATGGATGATAATGATTAGTTTTATACACTGATCCAAATTTTATCAATTATCGCCATGGGACGCCTTTGTATATTGATTATAAGCATATTGGCGGCTTTTTTTTCAGAAACTCCGGAAGGGGTGGCTCAGAAGAAAAGTATGCCTGGTCTGAAGTCATATGAAAAGTATGGCTACTTCCTGGAAGGACGGCGAAAAGTAGTCAGGATTCCCTTCGATTTTCACTCCAATCTGATTATTGTCCCGGTAGTGCTGAATGGCACGGATTCCTTACGTTTTATACTGGATACCGGGGTTAGTTCAACTATTATTACTGATCCTGCTAAAATTTCTGCCGAAAATATGCGGTTTACCCGGCGCGTCAGTCTTTCCGGTACGGGGCCTGATGAATCGATTTCTGCGCAGGTCGCTATCGGGAATACCCTTGAGCTGAGTTTGATGAGGGCTAATTTTCAGAATATAGTGGTCCTGGATGAAGATATACTGAAGTTATCGGAGTTTGTCGGTACGCCTGTACACGGGATTTTCGGGTATGAAATCTTTAATAATTTTGTGGTGACCATCGATTTTGTTCACAAGGAGCTGATACTTACGGACCCGGAAAAATATACATACAAGAAAAGGAAGGGCGAGAAATACCCTGTTACACTTGTAGATACAAAGCCATTTACGGATGCGATAACGATGGTTTCCAATGGAACGGAATATCCGATCAGGGTTTTAATTGATACGGGATCAGGACATGCATTGTTGCTGGATTGCCACACTGACCAGGCTATGCTTCCGCAAAAAATGATAGATGCACAATTGGGAAGAGGGTTGAACGGCATTATAAAAGGCAGTATCGGCAGAATAGACCAGATTCGTCTGGGAGATATTTTACTGAATAATGTAGTTACTTCCTTTCCTGATGAGGAGGCTTACGGAGCTAAGTTGTATAACCGGTCTGATCGCAACGGAAATATCGGGTGCGAGCTGCTCCGTCGCTTCCGGGTTACGCTTAATTACAGAGATGGGTATATGGTGCTGAAGCCCAATAAACGGAAACTTCAGGAGTCTTTTGAGCATGATATGAGCGGAATGGAGCTCAGGGCTATGGGGACAGACTATAAATCTTTTGTTGTTAATCATATTCTTGCTGACTCGCCTGCGGAAGAAGCCGGTATTCATGTGGGTGATGAGCTGATATTTATAAATGACCGTTCGACGGAGAGTATGAGTATTTCAGAACTGTATAAAATGCTGCAGAAAGGAGACGGCAAAAAACTGAATCTTCTGGTCAAGCGAAATGGCGGGGGGATTGTTTTTGCGCAGATAAAGCTCAGGAGAATGATCTGATCTGTTAGTTTTGCAGTATGGATAATTTTGAAAACAAGCCGTATCTTACGGCTGACGGATCTCATTCTTTGTTTGCACCCCGTTTTAATCAGCATTATCACTCAAAGCAGGGTGCGGTAATGGAGTCCGATCATATTTTTATTACACTGGGGCTGCAGCCTGTGATGGCGTCACGGTCGGGGCAGATGATTTCAGTTTTTGAAATGGGGTTAGGGACTGGGCTCAATGCTTTGATGACATGGAAAGCAGCCGATGAATCAGAGCAGCATATTCATTATACTTCAATAGAGGCTTATCCCATTCCTGTTAAAACTGCGGGGTTGTTCAATTTTGAAAAGGAGGTAGGGAAAATCGGATTGTCAGCACTACATGAATCAGAATGGGGTGGGCTGTTACAGCTTTCTCCTTTCTTTACTTTTTGTAAACATCGGATTTTCTTGCAGGATTTTGAGCCGGAAGTACTTTTTGATGTTATTTATTTTGACGCCTTTTCGCCTGAAGCGCAACCGGAACTGTGGACGGAAGAGATATTCCGCAGTATGTTTAGAATGCTTAAGCCAGGTGGAGTACTGGTGACCTATTCTTCCAAAGGAATTATAAGGCGTGCGATGCAGTCGGCCGGGTTTGAAGTAGAGAAGCATCCGGGACCTGGGTATAAAAGAGAGGTGGTCAGGGCTGTGAAGAAAGGTTGACCGGTGGGTACAACAAAAAGGTTTTCCCATAAATGAAAAAACCTTTTGTCAGAATGCTTTGAAATAAAACGTAAAAGCGACTTAGAAACTTAAAGTGCCTTTTTCGTAAGCTTTGCGGATTGTAGCCTCTACTCCGTTCTTGTTGATAGTACGCAGTGCAGAAGTTGAAATCTTCAAAGTAACCCACTCACCCGTTGAAGGCAAAAAGAATTTCTTCTTTTGCAGGTTCGGGAAAAACTTACGTTTTGTTTTATTGTTAGCGTGCGATACATTATTACCGACGCGAGTTCTTTTTCCAGTAATTTGACAAACCTTAGCCATATCGTTACTTCTTTTTCCAAATGAGGGGGCAAAGATATGTTTTTGTCTCGTATAATCAAAATATTTGATAAAAAAATCAAACCTCTCTGAGGTTGGTTTCATCGATTTTAACCGAACGTATGTTCTCTGAATAGCAGACTTTTGCAGGTCTGGTAATATGGATAGCTGCTCCCAAAGCGGTTGCATAGCTGCTGTCAGGTATACTGAGTGTCTGTCCATCTAATTTTTCTGCCAGAATATTGCAGAATATTTCATTGGAAGAAAATCCTCCGTCCATATAAATGAGCGGAATTTCTTTTGCCTGAATCATATCCAGTGAACCGATCAGTAAATCTGACAAGCCATCCAGCAGGTGGTGATAGGCACAGGCGGCATTGGCAAACGCACTGACCATCCACTCTGACCGGTTTTTAAAAGGCTCACATCCTGTTTTATTAATCAGTGACGGTATAAAATCAGGGGCTGGGTGCTGAAGTATATCTGCATTGTAAGTAACCGATTTGTAAAAATCATCTTTCAGCTTAAAATACTGGGCAATCCTTTTTGTCTGATAATCATGCTCTCCGCCCAGATAAACCCTCGAAGCCTTTACTCCGCTGCCTTCAGGTGTCATGTAGTGCTGGCAATCTTTATTCAGCTGACCGGTGGTGAGGGTGCGTGTGTTGAAAAGATTGAAATTAACAAACCATGTCCCCGCCGAAATCAGTATGAAGGGGTTGCGTTCAGACTTGCGGTAAGGAATCAGTGCTGAACACGCAGAATGTAATCCGAATCCCGAAAGGATATTATCCTTTCCTTCACGATGAATAAAGGAGTTGGCTGCCAGTACCGGTGGCATCAGTTTGTCGAACCCTTCTTTCCTTATCCAGTCATGATAATCCATCATCTCATAATTCCAGAGCATCGAATGGCTGCCAAGTGTCGTATATTCACTGGCAGACCTGCCTGTGATCAGATAAATAATATATTGAGGCAAGTGCATGCTCAGTTTGATTTTCCTGAACAAGGCGGGTTGCATATATTTTATCTTGAACATCTGCAGTCCTGAATTCAGCATACCCATGGCAGGGGACCCGGTTTGCAATGCCAGTTTCTCAGGTTCTCCGTACTGGTCATAAAAGCGCTGTGTAATAGCAGGCGGAAAGGCCTTAAATGGAGAATACAGCGGTGTCAGGGGTTTGTTCTCCTGATCCAGATGCACCATGGCAGCTCCATACGCGGTGGCATTTAATCCGGTAATCCGGTACTCAGGATTGTTTCTCAGCTGCTGCCATTGATGAATCACCCAATCTGAAATGAGGTTGATATCATCACAGGGAAAGCCGTCTTCATCGAGTATTAATGGCAATATTTCCTGATAGGAATGAATAAGCCGGGTCTGTTTGTCAAAAAGAAAATACTTTTTGTATTTTCTCCCGATATCAAAAACAACAGTTACTTCTTGTACCATTTTTACTAAATTTGATAATGAAAAAAGCCTGATTACAAGTTATCATTATTTTGCTTATTTTTATCCTTTATATTAGTTTTTGTAAAAAATAAAATGATTCCAACCATTTGAGCGCTGAAAGGCTCTTCCTTTACAACCGATCCTTTTGTCACACTGACTCTGCTTTCGGCGTACCTGAACTAAATCCTTAATCTATGCGAATTTTTATTGCTTTTGTTTTAGTATGTTTTCCGGATGTGTGCAGTTTGTTTGCCCAGCAGGTGAGTGTAAAGGGCGCCGCTATACCTGAGTATCCTTACAATATCTACAAGGAAGCCACCAGAACATCGCAAAATCTATATAACGGCCGCCGGTATTTTCTTTATGACCCTCTCTCAGAAGAACATCAGTTTTATATTGACCGCAAATGGATAACTGGAAGTGTTTTCTTTGACGGACAGCAATTTGACAGTGTAGCCCTGTTGTATGACATCCACAAAGAGGAGGTGGTACTAAAAGATCTGCATAACAATTTTATGCTTCTGCCTGTAGAACGGGTGAAATCCTTTGATATAAATCAGCATCATTTTGAAAGGCTGATCTCAGGTGATGATATCCCCTCTTATATGAAAACCGGGTTTTATGATGTCCTTTATAATGGTAACAGCAGAGTGATGGTACACAGGAAAAAGGACCGGCAGGAGAAAATAGCGGATATGAAAATAATTCCTATATATGAAATCAAGGACAGCTATTATATTTTCAGACATAATACCTACTGGTCGGTGCGTACCAAAAAATCCGTACTGACGCTGTTTCCAGGGTATGAAAGAGAAATGAAAAGAGGCCTCAGAAAGCAAAAGATCAGATACAGGAAAAACCGTGAACTGGCCATTACTGAGATGGTGAAACATTATGATGAAATAAGCAAATGATGAAGAAAAAACTACTCGTGCTTTTATTGTTTGGCTTCCTTGTATCTCCGCTCATCTCGAAAGGGCAAATCCAGCAGGAAAACAAAATATCCATTAAGCTTGAAGCCGGCCGTTTTCATGATTTTGTCAGAATGGTGGAAATACAGACCGATTATTATTTCTATTACAATCCGGCCCGTTTTGACAGCCTTACACTTGATCTTGACGTAACGGACCTGACGATAAGGGAAGTGCTGGATATTGTCTTTAAAGGGTCAGAGTTTGAATACGCAATTGATAATAAGAAGAGAGTATATATTACTGAAGGTCAGCCCATTATTACACAACTAAGCAGAACTCTGTTTGACCCTGATGCTGCGGATGATGCCGGGGAGGTTACTTATACAGGTCTGGATAATGAGGCACAGGAAAAGTTATTGTCAGCCGCAGAAAGCAAGCTGCATGAAATCGGTATCAGAAAACACAGGATTACGCCCGGAAACTCGTCGGTTACAGGTTATGTCAGGAATGCTGTAAACGGAGAACCGGTAGTGGGAGCTGCTCTGTTTATTGAAAAACCCATGATAGGGACTACCACTGATGAACTTGGTTTTTTCAAACTGACTATCCCACGCGGAAAGCAGCAGATACGCGTCAAAAGTTTTGGTATGAGGGAGACGTCGCGCAGTGTGATGCTGTATTCTGACGGTAAGCTGGATATTGAGATGATTGAAAGTGTGATTGCTCTTAAAGAAATAGCCATAAAAGCAGGTGTGGATCAAAATGTATCAGGCACACAAATGGGGCAGGTCAAACTCACGCTCAAAAATTTAAAGCAGATGCCGGCTGTGATGGGAGAAACGGATTTACTGAGAACCATTCTGACACTGCCGGGTGTTAAATCCGTCGGAGAGAACAGTACCGGCTTAAACGTAAGAGGTGGTTCGGCTGACCAGAACCTGATTCAGTACAATGATGCCGTCATTTACAATTCTTCACATCTTTTTGGCTTTTTTTCTGCCTTTAACCCTGATGTACTGCGTGATGCAGAATTGTATAAAAGTACCATCCCATCTAAATTCGGTGGAAGACTGGCTTCTGTACTGGACATTAATGGCAGAGACGGGAACAAGAAAAAATTCGTTGCTTCAGGCGGGATTGGCCTGGTAACCGGAAGGTTAACATTGGAAGGCCCGGTCATTAAGGATAAAACATCATTTCTGATTGGCGGACGGTCCACTTATTCCAACTGGGTCATCAAAGCACTGGACAATCCGGCTTATAATCAGAGCAAAGCTAATTTTTACGATGTGAATGTTCAGATTGCTCATGAAATCAATGAAAAGAATTCATTAACGCTGACCGGTTATACCAGTGACGATCGTTTCAAATTGTATGGAGATACACTGTATGCTTACCAGAACCGCCTGGCTTCTCTGAAATGGAAGCACACTTTTACCCCGAAACTGTATAGTGAGCTTACAGCCAGTCATAGTCAGTACAAATATCAGATGGAAGCGGCAGGGCTACCTTTAAATGCCTATGATCTTCAGTTCGGGATTGATCAGTCAAATTTTAAGGCTGATTTCAGTTATGCGCTGCATCCTAAACATATCCTTGATTTTGGGATAAGTACCATTTACTATAAACTTCAACCAGGCATTTTTCGCCCGAAAGGAGAACAATCCCTGATTATGCATGATGTACTGGAACCGGAACAGGCACTGGAAAGTGCGATCTATCTGGAAGATAAGTACGAGGTTTCTCCTAAAATGTCAGTAACGGCCGGCTTGCGCTATTCATTTTTTCAGTACCTGGGGCCTAAAACGGTGAATCAGTATGCAGCAGGATTCCCGATCAGAACCATTTATCAGGAAGGAACCATCGATTATGCAGGCGGGAAAACGATTCAGAATTATGGAGGACCGGAAATCCGTCTCTCTGCCCGGTATAATCTGCAGGCCAATACCTCCTTAAAAGTAAGCTATAACACCTTGCGGCAGTATATTCACCTGCTTTCCAATACCATGACCATCTCACCGACCGATATCTGGAAGCTGAGCGATAAATACATCAGACCACAAACCGGAGATCAGATTTCCGTTGGTATTTATAAAAATCTGAAAGGGAATCAGATTGAGCTTTCTCTGGAAGGATATTACAAAAATATTGATAACTATCTGGATTATCGGGGAAGTGATTCACTGATCATGAATCATAACATTGAAGCAGCGGTGCTGGGTACCAAAGCCAGGGCTTATGGAATTGAAATGCTTGTGAAGAAGATGTCAGGTAAGCTGAACGGCTGGGTAGGGTATACTTATTCGCGTACGCTGCTGCAGGCCAAAGACCCGGATGATCAGGATGCCCCCAACGGCGGAGATCCTTACCCTAGTAATTTTGATAAACCTCATGATTTTACAGCCATAACCAATTACAGGTTGTCCCACCGATTCAGTATTTCGCTCAACTTTACCTACAGTACCGGCCGTCCGTATACACCACCTATAGGAAAATACGTGATTGACGGAGCAGAAAGAATATATTATGCGCAGCGAAACCAGAACCGTATTCCCGATTATTACAGAGTAGATGCCTCGATGAATATTGAAGGAAACCATAAAGTAAGAAAACTGGCACATAGCTCATGGTCATTGTCGGTTTATAACCTGTTAGGCAGAAAGAATCCGACTTCGGTGTATTTTCAGTCCAATGCCGGCAGAGTGCAGGGTTACCAGCTATCGATATTCGGGCAGCCCATTCCTACAATAACCTATAATTTCAGATTTTAACGCTGAAGAAAGATGATGAAGAGAATAAATTACATAATAGGCGTAGTTGTTGCAATGTTCGGGATATACAGTTGTATAGAACCTTTTACGCCACCTGAAACAAATGCGGATCAGGGGTATCTGGTAGTAGACGGATTTCTGAATGTCAGCAATGACACCAGTTTTATAACCCTGAGAAGAACACAGAATATTCATGATTTCTCAATGCCGTCAACGGTTTCAAATGCCACGCTCTATATTGTCAGTGAACAGGAACAGATTTATCAGTTTAATGAAATGGGTAACGGGCAGTATTATCTTCCCCCATACGATTTTAGTCTTCAGAACCGGTATCAGTTAAATATTATTCTGGGCAATGGCAATACCTATCAGTCAGAATTTGTTGGCGTCAGCAATACACCGGATATTGACAGTATTACTTACCGTATTGATGATCACATGAACTCCGTGGTTATCAATGTTAATACCCACGATGAAACGAATACAACCCGGTTTTACAGATGGCGTTTTGAAGAAACCCACGAGTATGTTATGCCTTATTATTCAAGTCTGATCGGGGAAAGGGTTATAGAAGGTGGCAGGCCGAGAAACATAATCACCCCGAGGCCGGAAAATATAAACCGCTGCTGGCGGACGGATGTCAATAAGAATATTCTTCTGGGATCAACAATAAAACAGTCGCATGATGCTATTCTGTCGCTGCCTGTCAATAATGTCCCGATCGAAACCAATAAGTTCCTGATCAAATACAGTATTCTGGTAAAACAATACGGATTGACCCGTGAGGCTTTTGAATACTGGACTACCCTGGCAAAAACAACACAGGGGACAGGAACCCTTTTTGATCCGCTTCCTTCTCTGGTTACCGGAAACATAAGGAACAAAGAAAACAAAGATGATCTCGTATTCGGCTACTTTTCTGCTGGAGTGGAGAAGGAGATGCGTATTTTTATTAATGAGGGCTTAGGAAAATATACGAGATGCGTTGCTCCGGATACTTTATCGGTGGGTGACGAGACGCTTGTTTATGCAGGTATTCTCCTGAATTATATTGGTGAAAGATCGGACTCCGTGCTGGTTACTTCCCCGGACTGTGCCGATTGCCGCTTACAGGGTGGTACCATCATCAGACCTTCTTACTGGCTATGAAAAAATATTATAATCTGCTTCGTAATTGCTTAATGGTCTTTCTTCTCTGGGCCATGGGTACCAATACTTCATTTGCCCAAATGCAGGGAGAAGGGTTTATAAAGCAACAGTTTATGGCTTATACAGATAGAGCCGTTCAGGAGAAAATTTATCTGCATACAGACCGCTCGCTGTATCTGCCCGGAGAGATGATCTGGTTTAAAGCCTATGTCGTAGAAGGCCGGTCTATGCAGAAAATGAACCTAAGCAAAATCGCTTATCTTGAAATTTTTGATAAGGATAATAACCCGGTGGTACAGACGAAATTCATACTCAATGGCGGAAAAGGGAATGGTAGTCTGATACTTCCGGTATCCATTGTCAGCGGATCGTATAAACTTCGTTGTTATACCAACTGGATGAAGAATTCTGATCCGGATTTTTACTACGAAACACCGCTGAAAATCATTAATCCTTTCATTGCTTTTTATCCGTCGCAGGAGGAGGATAATGAGGCGGAGTATGACGTACAGTTTTTCCCCGAAGGAGGACAGCTGTTAGAAGGAATTGAAGGGAAAGTAGCTTTCCGGGCAGTTGGGAAGGATGGGAAAGGGATTGCATTTTCAGGACGAATTATCAATCCGCAGGGAGAAACCGTTACTGAATTTTCTCCGGCACGTTTTGGAATAGGTAGTTTTAAGTTGAAACCGGAAAAAGGTATCCTATACCAGGCCGTAATTACTGACCAGAAAGGGAAAGTATACCGGTATGCTTTGCCGCAGACTGCCGCAGAAGGCTATTCTATGCAGATTAAGGATACTTCCGGTTCCCGGATTGTTCTGGATATACATAGTAAAAACATGCCATTGGAAGGATTGTGGCTGGTATCCCATACCCGGCAGCAAAATCTGCATCTGGAAAAAGTAGTTTTTAGCGGCTCCAAAGCAACGGTATCGGTCGATAAAAGTAAACTTGGAGCCGGTATTTCGCATTTTACATTGATGAACAATAACAGTCAGCCATTTTGCGAAAGGCTTTATTTTAAATATCCTGACCAGAATCTGAATCTGATCATAACCTCCGGTAAACCGGTTTTTAACAAAAGAGATAAAATTGTGCTTGACGTTTCGGCAGAAGTAGCCGGAAAAGGTGTGCAGAATGCAGATATGTCTGTATCGGTTTTTCTGGAAGATGATATTGCAGGTTTTGAGCAAACAGGGATCAGCGGTTATCTGTGGCTGGCATCTGATCTGAAAGGTACGGTAGAATCCCCTGAAACGTATTTTGACAGGAATAATCATAATGCTGTGCAGGAAATGGATCAGCTGATGCTGACACACGGATGGCGCCGCTTCAGATGGGAAGATGTGCAGCGGGGGCAGTTCGATTATCAGCATTTGCCGGAGTTTCACGGTCATTTTATTTATAGCAGGGTTACGGATAAAATAAATGGTAAGCCTGCAACTGATACTGATGTCTTCCTGGCTTCACCTGATTTTCCGGTCAGATTATATATGGGGAGAACCAATAAGCAGGGGATTGCGCAGTTTGAGGTCAAAGAGTTTTACGGAGCAAAGGAACTGACTCTTCAGACTGACTTATCGGAAGATAGCACCAAACAATTTGAAGTGCTGAATCCTTTTTCACAGCAATTTGCGACGAGGGCTTTTATACCGTTTGTTTTTGATAAATCGAAAGGAGAATCTCTGCTGAACCGGTCTGTTAATATGCAGACCGTAAATGCCTTTCTGCCGAAATCGGTCGTGGCTGGCAAGATTACATTAAGTGATACCATGGCTTTTTTCGGAAAACCGGATGAACGTTATTTTCTGGATGATTATACCCGTTTCCCAACCATGGAAGAAGTGCTGAGAGAATACGTAAGGGGTGTTTTTGTGCGGAAGCGGCAGAAGTCGTTCCAGCTAAGGATGATCGACAAACTGATTCCGAATATGTATTACAACACCAATCCACTGGTTTTGCTGGATGGGATCCCGATATTTGATATGGATAAGCTCATGATGTTTGATGCCTTAAAGGTAAAAAAGATAGAATTGCTCAGTGGGAGATATAACCTGGGATTTTATTCATCTACCGGCATTGTAAGTTTCACGACTTATCATAATGACCTGGCCGGTTATGAACTGGACCCTCATGTTCATGTACAGTCATACGAGGGCATTCAGCCGATACGTGAGTTTTATTCCCCTAAATATGATCTGCCTTCAGCCCTGAACAGCCGCGTTCCTGATTTCAGGAATCTGTTATACTGGGCACCGGAAGTCATTACGGACAAAAACGGGAAAACACAGCTTCATTTTTATTCTTCTGACCAGACAGGAAAATATAAAGTGATATTACAGGGGATGAGCCCTGAAGGAAAAACAGGCTCAGGTATTTATTCTTTTGAAGTAAAAGAGGAGCACCTGTAGTGTTAAAAACGGATACTGCGCATGGCCCGGCGTTCCTGCCGGGCGCGGCTGGTAAATGAAAAAACTGCATCCATTGTATACCAGATAGAGATCTCGAAAGCACCAGTATCCGTACCGATAGAAGAAACCGGCACATCATAGCTGGCCTGGAACAGCATATTTTCAAACATTACCCCAACAGTGCCTATAAGGGCGTCCCTGCGGGTTTTTCCCATCACCAGGCCTCTGTACCAGACACCGAGTAAAATAGGACTCGTAGTAAAATTAAATCCTGCATCCAGCTGATGGCTGGCCATTTGTTTTCGTGCCTGTACAGCGATGCTCAGGAAGCTCTGACGGTTGAGGTCGCGCCCCAGATAATTGCCGAAAAAAGACGGAATATCTACCGGAATGACCGTTCCGGCCTGAATGTTTACGCGTTGCTGGCTGAGCCACCAGTTATCCTTAATGCCGATATTATGCCAGGCACCAGCAGCCCAGAATGATGGTTTATAATCGTTCTTCGGGACATATTCAATCATTGATCCTGCTCCCAACGTAAGCCGGTTAGAAGAAATCGCTCCCTCAGATAAAGGATCGACTGCTCCCAGAAAATCAGATACATACGTAAGATTATCCCCATTCCAGCGTGAGGAAGCAAAGCCTGCCTGGAGACCGCCTATTAATCTGACCTGCTTTTGCCCGTCCAGATAAACCATTTTTGCAATTTGTCCGTTAATCAGATCGCCTTGAATGGCGGGGCCGTTCTGATCGTGCAAAGCCTGAAACCCTAATCCGATACCGGCATCTTCAGCGAAAGTATCAAAGGAAAATGCAGCGGTATGATAGGCAGTCCCCAGCGTAGCCCATTGGTTTCGGTAATTAGCGATAAACCGTGGTGTTCCCCCCTCACCGGCAAACGCAGGGTTAGCATAGAGCGGATTAGCATAAAACTGTGAAAACTGTGGAGCCTGAGCGCCAGCATGGTGACAAAGATAGATTCCCAGAAAAAGAAAAATCAGGTAAAGCCGCATACGTTATCTTACGAGGTAAAAATTCCCCCTCATCCGATCGGAGACGGAATTATCAATATAGGTTAATTCTGCTTCATACACATAAGTATCAGCAGGTGCGGGAGTCCCGTTAAAAGTTCCGTCCCAGGATTCGCCGGGTTGCTGGCTGCCGGCCGGTACATCGTGCATTTCGAAAATGACTTCTCCCCATCGGTTTCTGATTTTCAGGTAATTGATTTTTTGAATCCCGTTCCCGAAGAAAGTATAATGATCGCCAAATCTGTCATTATTCGGTGTAAAAGCCTCAGGTATCTGGACTTCACATGGTTCAAGTGTAAATGCCAGAGGCAGTTCAAGCGAATCTTTACATACGCCATTCAGAGACGCTACCAGTTTGACTGAATAAGTGCCATTGGCCAGCGGTATGGCAGGATTTTCAACTTCTGTGGTGAGTTTATCATTGAAATACCATTCATATTTATTTGCATTCCGGGATAGATTTTTCAATATAACCGGTCCGGGTGCACAAATGGTACCCTGATTGGTTACTTCAAAATCTATACTCAATTGTGGATTGATTCTTATCGGTTTTTTAAGAGTATTGTTGCAGGCTTTGCTTCCGGCATATACCATCAATGTGACTTCCTTTACACCTTCGCTGGCGTAGGCATGCCTGGGTGAAAAATTAACAGAATCTATACTGCCGTCTCCAAAGTCCCATAAAAAGCCGAGTTGCGGATCCGAGGAGTTGAGAAACGCTACTTCTGCGTTCTCACAGGAAAATTGTGAAGAAAAGTCAAAACCTGCCACAGGAGAGCTGGTGGTTTTGATGATCTTACTCATTGTATCTGTACCACAGGCTGTATAGGCCGTTAATAATACCGTGTACTCTTTATTGGCTTCCGCAAAAGTGTGTTTAGGATTTGCTTCCGAGGAAACGCTGCCATCGCCAAATGTCCAAACCCAGCGGTCAGGAGTAGGAACCGTAGCATCTTTAAAAGTAACCTCTTCACCGGGACAAGCCAGATCGGGCATCGTAAACAACGCATGTACTTCAGGGGACACCCTTACGTTTACTTCTGTCTCATCATTACCACAGGCTCCTGTTATTTTCAGTTTCACTGTGAATTCAGGGCCACCGGTAGCGGGAAACAGATGATACAGCGTATCATTGGCTGTGGTACGTACAGAACCGTCTCCGAAGTCCCATTCTGACAGCGCTTTCTCGTGCCCGGTAGAACGGTTGGAGAAAAGTATCGGGGACAGGTCACAACGGATCGTGGTAGAATCAATACCTATATCAGCTTTTATGTCAGCATGGATTTCGATTACGTTGGAAGACGTTTCATTCACACAGCCGTTATCAACCTTTAAAAGGGGTAAAAAAGTTCTTTTCTCCTTTCCTGTGTTTTCATAAAACTGTGTGGGTGGCGCATATTCCGAGGAGGTTTGTCCGTTCCCGAAATCCCACTGGTATGCATAATGCTCGTTTCGGGGTTCATCAATATTGAAAGTAATATTGGCCGACATACATCCGGAAGTCTCACTGGGTGTAAAACTAACTTTAGGAAGTACATTATTGTTCACCCGTATGGTCACGGTATCTCCCACGTAGCAGGCTCCCGATCCTTTATAGTAAATGAGCTCATACACTCCTATTTTATCAGGGTTGAAGATAAGTCTGCCGTTTTCCGGAGTACCTCCTTTCCAAAGCCCGTCGGAGGTATTGGTTTCGAGAGTGATTTTTTCAGAATTGACACAAACACCGATTTCATCTCCTACATTCAGAATGGATACCGGTTCTATCTCCTCAATTTTGAATGTATCTGAAACTACCTGAGAACCGCAAGAGTTGCTCAGGCTGGCTGTTACAATATAAGGCTGCCCTGAAAAACCGAGGTGCTGCGTTTCTGCCGGATTGAATTCTGTTCCGTTAATGGCATAATGTGTATTGGTAACAATCTCAGGAACTTTATATTCAAGCGGCTGACAGGCATCCGGTTGGGGTGTCAGTTTGGGCACGGCATCTCTGATTACCCTGAACTTCCGGGAAGTAGATACCTGCGAAGCCACACACGCGCTATGTCTGACACTTAATGTAACAGTATATTCCTTTTCTTCTTTCAGGTTGATTTTGGCGATGCGGGAGGTAAGGTTAGTGGAAACTATGTCATAGGAGCCTCCGCTGACCGTCCACGTATAAGCATTGTGATTGAGGGATGTGCCTCCGTCAAGTGTCACTACAGCACTGTCGCTCAGACAAGCCACAAACTCTCCGTCTTTTTCGGTGAAACCGGTAGCTTCAAACTTAGCTTCGGGAAGAGGGCGCAAAGTGAAGCTTCCGGAAGCAGTATTGGAGCCACAGCTTGGGGTCGTTACGGTCAATCTATAGGTGCCGTCATTATTAAATCTGAGAAAAGGAGAGTATTCTGTACTGGTTTGCCCGTCGCTGAATTCCCATTTATAACTGATACCGGTTTCTCCCTGTGGTATGGAATTGTTAACAAAAGCTACCGGAGCGCCGCTACAGGATGCCTGTACAGTGACCGCGGCTCTGGGTGATTTTACGAAAGCAAAGGAATATTCAGCGTTGCAGCCGTTATTGGAGACAGAGATAGTAATGGGTAACCGGCTTACTGCGGTGGCCTGCTGGAAGGTTCTGAGATCATAAAGATGTGTCACACTTGTTTGTGATGTTTCCTGCTGATTACTGCCGTCTCCCCAGTTAATGGAATAATTACCTCCGCAATTGCCCGCGGTTATCCTAAGTGTTATCGTGAGCTGTGTAGAGGTACCTGGCACACAATAGATACCATCAGTTACACCATTCACAGACAGTTGCAGGGTTTGTGAGTATCCAAGCAGGCTCAGAAAGAAAACCGGTATGAATATAATGAGTGTTTTCAAGATAATTCAGGCTAATATTCGGCAATTATTTTGCAAAAATGGTCGGTTTTTCCCAGAAAGTACTAATTTATATTTATGAATTATGTGGCATATTGATTGAACGATCACTTTAATGGATTATTTTAGTCTGAACCGGGAGTGAAGCATGATATCGTTCGCTTACTATAGAAGCAAAATGTTCGAGTAGAGTTAATATTCTTGAACGGTCTTCGGATCTGATAATCAGTCCTATATGATATTCTTCTTCCATTTTCCATACCAGTTCGGGACATTCAAAAAATGACATATCAGGATGTGGCTGATTGGCAAGCGAAATCAGGATACCGGCGTATTCTTTTCTGATGCGTGGTAAGCGGTAGGAAGATTCATTTACAAGAGCAGTTTCCATTAATGCCCACTCTTTCCAGAGATTAATTCCTGATGCGGCTTCTACCATATCTGCCAGATGCGCACCTCCTACTCTTGAAGAAGTTTCGAGAAAGTAGTAGTGCCCGTCATCGCTTGAACGGATGACTTCCGTATGAGAAGCACTGTGCTGCATACCAAATGCCTTTAGCACATCAACGGTCATGGTTTCCAGTGCACGGGCTTCTGCCGTGTCATGTGATACGGTTACTGACTGGAAAATTCCTCCACCGTGTGCTACATCAAAAGGAGGTGCTAGGTACTGATTGGCCCAGGAAAAAATAACACGTCCTTCCAGGGAAAGCGAATCAATATGGTAAACGTTGCCGGGTTTGTATTGTTCCAGCAGATATAGATGTCTCCTGTCATGAAGGGAATGAATGACTTCCCACACTTCTTCCTGGTTATGTAATTTCTTAATACCCAGTGATGATGCTTCGGAACGGGGCTTAATCATCCACGGACCGGGGTGATTTTCAATAAATACTGTGATTTCAACATCATTAAAAAGCGCACAGAAGCCTGGTACCCTTATACCAGCTTCCTGTGCCCGCATGCGCATGGCCAGTTTATCCCTGAAATACCGGGCAGTCGTCTGCCCCATCCCCGGAATACGGAAATGCTCACGGACCAGCGCGGCTTTATCTACATCAAAATCATCCAGGGCAATTACCCTGCTGATGGGATTCTGCCGCATGACATATGCCATCCCCGCCAGCATTTCCTTGTCATTATAATTACCGTTTTCGTCTGATTCCAGATAATAGATTTCATCAATATGACTCCTGATCCAGGGCTTATTTTCAAGTTTTTTGTCGGTTAACAGAAAAACCTTGTTTCCGGCATCCTTGCAGGACTTCAGGAAATCATTCCCTTTAAATGATGTGGAGATGCAAAGAAAAATAGGTGGATAATGCATAAAAACGGGTTTAGGCTAAAGATTTTCAGGTCATTCCGATTCT
>JBEBXQ010000016.1:0-49358 GCA_040391535.1 Telluribacter sp.
TACGGTTTGTCCTGGCTCTGATTTTATTTATCCTGATCACAGCCATGGCGACAACCTATAAACGTATTCCCACAGACACTTTTGAAGGCATGTTCAAGGGCCGTTACCGGATGTACTCAATGATGTCATTGCTGGCTATTTATCTGGGGGCAATTCAGACCATCCGGTTTCCGGCAAAAGCAATTTTCCTCACAATTGCACTGCCGTTTGCAATAGGCCTCAACAGTATCATTGTTTTTTATAATATCGCAGATATCATCAATAACCGACGGATGGCTGTCGTTCAGGAATTTAATTCCAGATATAACGCAGACTGGCTGGGACTGGCGATGTTTGACATGGATCAGGCCCATTTTGAAGCGATAAGGGCTTATTACCAGTCGGAAGATCCGCTGGCCAAGGGTTGGGATCCTCGTATTCAAAACGCTTCTCTGCCCTGTGAAGGCCAATACCCGATCAATGCCCCCTTTACCACTGCTGATGGAAATCTTTATATCAGGTCAGACAATGAAAGTGCTCAGCCTGTTCATAATTATTCGGAAGGTTCCTATATCCTGATGAAATCGGCGGAGCATACCTACCTTTCATCTCCGCATCAAAGCAGAACCTCTGTCAGAAAATTCCTTTCCACATTCAATTATCTGCAGCCGGTTATTACGGGTGTTTTCCATCAGGCAACCATCCAACCCGGCACGTATCAGATTTATGTACTTGAACACCGGGACGGACAGAATAAATTATATTGCACAGGAAAAATATGGGTTGAGAATGACTGAATTTTTCCAATTGCTGAACAACCCCGTATCGCTGGCGGGTCTACCGACAACCCTGCTCGAAATACTTGGTTTTCTGACCGGTGCAATCTGTGTATGGCTGAATACAAGACAGAATGTATGGGGATGGTGCTTCGGAATTATCAATGCTATCTTATATGCTGCTGTTTTCTGGCAGGCAAAGTTATATGCCGACGTTACTTTACAGGGCTATTTTTTTATAACCAGTATTTATGGTATTTACATGTGGCTTTACGGAGGAAACAATCATCATCCATTGAACGTTAGTCTTACACCTGCCGGATTCTATAAATGGTTTATCCTGATTTTTATTTTCACCACTTTTCTTTGGGGCTACATCCTGAACAATTATACCGATGCCAGTATGAGCTATCTTGACAGCGGGCTGACCGTTGCCAGTCTGCTGGGACAGTGGATGCTGGCAAGAAAATATCTGGAAAACTGGCTTCTGTGGATTGTCGCTGATTTTTGCTACATGGGTATGTTTGCTTACAAAGGGCTGTACCTGACGTCCATTCTGTATTTTGTCTTTCTGATTCTGGCTACGATGGGTTATCTTTCGTGGAGAAAAGACTACCGCAAGACCCTTAGAGCTGATTAATACAGTCAAGTAAAACAGAGGGTCTGAAAAACAAAAACAATATCATTGCTGCCAGTATTGCAGCCAGCCAGTGATGAATACCCGGTGCCAGCTTTACAGAAGGATTTTCCGGGCGCTCTTTGAAAAACAACTGATATGGAATTTTAAGATAATAGGCCAAAGCAATGGCTGCATTCAGAATCCCGCCGATCATCAGTATCAGCTGCCAGTTTAGTCCGGTTTCCTGGAAACTCCCCCAAAGCGAAGAAAAAATAAGCCATTTGGCCGTAAAGCCAACAGTCGGAGGTAAACCGGCCAGAGCAATCATCATCAATGTCAGGGATATACCCGTTAACGGATATACCCGCCCGTTTCCTGCATAATCACTGATAACGGTTTCGGACCGTGGTTGTAAAACATCAATTGTGAAAAACACGGCCATGTTAATCAGTACATAAGCCGTTGTATAAAAAACCGCAGACTCAAACCCCTGCTGATTATAGGCCACCACACCCACCAGCAGGTACCCTGCCTGAGAAATAGTGGAATAAGCCAGTAATCTTCTCGCATTGTTTTGCCAGAGCGCACCCGCATTTCCCATGGTCATGCTTACTAAAGCTACCCCTCCCAGCAATAAAAGTAAGTCGTGCGGCAATACACTTACCAACCTCATCATCACCAGAATTACTGCAGCCTTGGGCGCTACCGAAAGAAAAGAAACCAGTGGTGTAGGAGTAGATTCATATACGTCCGGTGTCCAGAGATGAAAAGGCACCAGGGAGAGTTTAAACAACAGACCTCCTATCATCATCAGCAAAGCCACATTATAGACAAGGGGTGCATTAAACGATAAAATTTCACCCAGCTGCGTATCCAGAATAGAAAAACTTCCCGACAGACCATAGATCAACGAAATGCCGTAAAGCATTATAGCCGAGCTCACCGCTCCGAATAACAGATATTTCATGCCCCCTTCCGCTGATTTCTTCCCGGGAGCGATGGCCACAAACATATAGGAACAGAATGATACCAGTTCTACTGAAAGATAAATCAGCAGAAAATGAGTAGACATGGTCAGAAAATACAGCCCCACTACGGTAACCAGCAACAACACGTTAATCTCCGGAGGAAATTTATACTTCATTACCCGGATATGTACCAAAGTGAAGAACCAGGCAACGGTAATGAGAATTTTAAAGAAAACGGCTTTCTGATCCAGAAACAACATACCTCCAAACAAAGGCTGACCGGCTGTATGCCACTGATTCAGAAGGAAAATCATCAAAGGCAATACACTCATCATAAGCGCCGTATGTAAAATACGACCGGCCTGTTCAATTCCCTTTATACGCGTAACAAGCAGCTCTGCAACCAGATAAACCAAAAATAATATCACCAGAAATAGTTCCGGTCCTAATAAAAGGAGGTTTCCCTGAATGTTCCTAAGTTGCTCGTAAAGACCCAATTTTTATTTGATAATGTTTATCGCAAAAATAGAGAACGAAATTCCTAATTCCATTTTTTCGGTCAATTTCATAACTTGTTTTTCCTTTTTGAAGTTATATATCATATTTATGTGCAGTTTTTTCAAATATTATGGCCTGTTTTGCATCAGCATCACGGGTTTATTACATACCTGAATTTATGAAACAGCTTTTTTTAATATGGGCAATGGGAATAAGCATATCCAGTGCATGTGCTCAGTTCCATGATAAATTGCAAGGCAAGCCTTATGATACAGAAGCAAATAATGTAACAGAAGGGAGTCCGCTTTTCCCCGAAGGTTGGTATAAGGGGGTAATTACGCTAAAATCAGGAGAAATATTGGATGGTATTCCAATAAGGTACGATAAGGTAAATGACAGGCTTTTATATGAAGAAGAAGGGCAGTTCTATACTGCAGGGCCGGAAGTAATCCAATTTCATATTCCCAGTGACAATGCTTTGTATGACTTCAAAAAGGGTTATCCTAAAACAGGTAAGCTAACCGATCAGGCATTTTATGAAGTACTCCACGATGGTACAACCAAGCTGCTGAAAAGGCGCAGTTCTGTTATCAGTGAAGAAAAAGGAGAGAATGACACCGTCTCGCGGAAGGCTGAAGATGCGCAGCAATATTATGTATTGAAAGATAAAAAAATGACCGTGCTGAAAGAGCCTTTTGAACAGACATTGCTAAACCTGCTTGCCGATAAGAAAGCGCTGATGAAAATGGTCATTACAGAACAGCAGCTTGAATTTAATGAAGATATTGACATTGTCACACTGCTCGAAGAATACGATGCCTACAAGGCTGGCTCACCAGGCCACTGAAAAAAGAAGAGGGCAGCATCTGAAAAACTCAGGCCACCCTCTTCTACTCCCTAACCCATTCCCTGCTTATAAAGCATACTTATTCTCCTGTATCAGTGAATCAGCAATATTCCGCCGGATATTTTTCAGATTTACCGGATCAATCTTCGTAAACCGTTTCAATCCCAGTAACATTACCCTCAGCTCATCGCCTTCAGCAAAACCGGTAATGGCATAGCGTCCTGAAAGCTGTACTTTCTCCACAGCTTCATGAAGGTATGCAATGGCCATTTCCCTCTGTAAAGCAGCCTCTCCACCCTGGTCTGTAAGCTTTTCTGCCCGTAGCAGGGTCGACTCCGCCACATAGGTTTCAATTGCCATGTCGGCAATGCTCATCACAATTTCCTGTTCCTCAGAAAGCTTCATCATCAGTTTCTGAGCAGCCGCGCCGGCCACCATAAGAATGGCTTTCTTAAGATTTCTTAGAACTTTCTTTTCCTTTACAAAAACGCCATCCCCGTCGTCCTGTCCGAAATCAGGAACTGACATAATCTCTTTGGAAACCGCCATAGCCGGCCCCATAATATCCAGCTGTCCTTTCATAGCTCTTTTCATCACCATATCCACAACCAACAGCCGGTTGATTTCATTTGTACCTTCAAAAATCCGGTTGATACGGCTGTCACGATAAGCCCGGTCCATGGGCGCCTCAGCAGAAAAACCCATTCCTCCATAAACCTGTACGCCCTCATCGACCACATAATCAAGTGTTTCTGATCCATGTACTTTCAGAATAGCACACTCAATGGCAAATTCTTCCAGTGCTTTCAGTTTGGCCTGAGCGTCATCCATACCCTGCGATTTAAAATCACGGATCAGGTCATCAATATTTTGTCCGGCCCGGTAGCTGGCCGATTCAGTCACAAATATCTTAATGGCCATCTCCGCCAGCTTGTGTTTAATGGCACCGAAACTACTGATGGCCACCCCAAACTGCTTTCTTTCATTCGCATAATTAATGGCCTCATTGAGCACTTGTTTGGCCCCTCCCAGAGCGGCCGCGGCCAGTTTTATACGTCCTACGTTTAAAATATTAACCGCTATTTTAAACCCGTTTCCCCTTTCAGAAAGCTGGTTCTCCAGCGGCACCATACAATTGTTAAAGAAAATCTGACGTGTATCAGATCCTTTAATACCCATTTTATGCTCCGGAGCATTCATGGTAATTCCTCCGAAAGCCTTTTCAACAATAAAAGCAGTCATATTTTTATCAGTCTGACCGCTTTCATCTTCTATTTTAGCAAAAACGATAAAAATATCAGCAAAACCCCCATTGGTTATCCACATCTTCTGACCGTTGATAACATAGTGTTTTCCATCAGCCGATAACCTTGCTTTGGTTTTTCCGGAATTGGCATCAGAGCCTGAGTCCGGTTCTGTCAGACAGTAAGCCGACTTCCACTCACCTGTGGCCAGCTTAGGTAAATATTTCTTCTTTTGCTCTTCGTTACCATAATAAACCACAGGTAATGTACCTATTCCGGTATGGGCCGATAAGGCTACGGAAAATGAATGGCCGGCCCCTGTACATTCAGCAACAAGCATGGAGGTATTAAAATCCATTCCAAATCCGCCGTACTCTTCCGGAACCGCCGTCCCGACCAGCCCCAGCTCACCGGCCTTATCCATGAGAGATGCCATCAGATCCGGTGACCCGGCTGCATCTATCTCTTCCAGTATAGGTGTAATTTCAGTCCTGATAAAATCACGACAGGTAGCTGCAATCATTTGCTGTTCTTCAGAAAACTCTTCCGGAATAAAAATATGTGCTGCTTCGGTTTCTTTAATGAGGAATTCTCCGCCCTTTAGCGAAGCTGAACCTGCCTGAACTTCTGCCATAACTGTAATATAATTTAGGTGTTTGCTAATTACAATAACTTTAATTAATATTATGCACGCATACTACTTATCTAAACAAAGATATATAAAACCCATATATTATGCAAGCATACTATTTGTGGTTTTATGGGTTAAGGGTACAGATAAACTTCAAACAGATTTCACATTATCAGTACAATAAAGAGCAACTACGGTTAAAACTAACGGCCGGCCCAGGCAAGTAATATTAAGCGAAAACACTACATCATATTTATAATCAATTCATTATAGCAATACAAGATACCCTGGAAATAAAATTATTATATAAAGTGAAATAATTCTGTGACCTAAACAGCATCATTGCGTATCAATAGGGCAAAAGAGATTAACAGTAACGCCGGCATATATATCGCATCAACAACTAAAAACCATTTTTTGATTTGAAACTATACACACTTGATTGAATAATTAAAAAGAAGAGTATTATCATTCACACCATTTATTCGTTAGTTTCCACACCAATTGTTTAAAATTTAATACTACACAAAACTCTTCTATACTGAACCGGAAGCTTTTAGTTTCCGGTTTTTTTATTTTCTAAATCTGCAAAAGCCGTATGAGTCGCTGTCTCTGAATTCCGGCTCACTCTAAACCCGGGGAGATTGGCTTTAACCTGGTACCCGTTTTATTATTCTTGACGATGTGTAACCCCGGAAGGTATAGTAGTATGTTTATGAAATAGCGCTGTTCTTTATACTTCTACCTGATCTGACCGGATTTTTCAGCATTTTACCTGTTAAGAGGCAATTTATATTCCCGCAGAGGTCCGCACCCTCAATTGAACCTGATCCGAAATTTTCAAATAAATACGGCCTGACTTGCAAACCATTTAATTAGCCATTATACTTGCATATTATTTTTAATCATTCTAATTAAATATTATTGGCTTTGAAATCTCAACTCATCAGAATAGCACCTCTTCTGTCTGCCAGGATAATGGCTGTTTCTCTGACTGTCCTCTGTATGGTCTTTACACTGCTTCCTGCCCCTGCCCAGGAAAAGATCGTTTCAGTGGATGGCACTATCAGTGAAATTCTGTGCAGAATCGGATTGGAAGATAACATAGTAGGTGTGGACGTAACAAGCACCTATCCGGCCTCGCTTCAGAAAGTCAGAAAAGTAGGTCACAACCGCTCAATCGGTGCTGAAGGAATTCTTTCCCTGGGTCCGGACATTATCCTGGTCAACGAAAATACGGGTGTCAAACCAGAAACAATTGAACAGTTAAAAAGCGCAGGAAAGAAGGTTAAATCTTTCTCTCAGGAATATTCCACAGAAGGAACTAAAAAGCTTATCAGAGAAGTAAGTCAGTTTTTCAACCGTGCTGCGGAAGGAGAAAAAGTCGTTCAGGAACTGGAACAGGATCTTCGGGGTATTCCCGCTGCTTCCGCACCGAAAAAAATCCTTTTTGTGTATGCGCGCGGCACAGGTACGATGATGGTTGCCGGAGAAAATACTTCTGTAGATAAAATAATCGGGCTTTCGGGGAATAAAAATGCGGTAACCGGTTTTAAGGACTTTAAACCTCTGACTACGGAAGCGCTTGTAGCAGCCAATCCTGATGCCATACTGTTGTTCAACAGCGGGCTGGAAAGTATTTCCGGTGTAGAAGGTATTCTGAAGGTGCCCGGCGTAGCCATGACAAATGCCGGGAAAAACCGGAAAATCATTGCAATGGATGGCCTTTATCTGACTGGTTTCGGGCCACGTGTAGGAAAAGCAATAGCAGAGCTGGCAGAAAAATCAAAATAAATGGAAGGAATCAGTTCAACAGCTGCTATTAAACCGGATCGTAAGACCTATAGTAAGCCTGTTAATTTTCAGGGTGCGCGAAACAAAGGTATTCTGGTCTCTATGGCGTTGTTACTTACTGTTTCAGTGTGTGCGTCATTATGTGTGGGTGCTTTACCTGTTTCCTTTGGTCAGCTGTTTGGAATTATTGCTGACTGGATGGGTATAAACACAGCATTCACTTATGATGAACAGCAAAAAGTCATTATTGAGGCCATCAGGCTACCCCGGGTTTTACTGGGTATGCTTGTAGGTGCCGGGCTTGGTATTTCCGGAGCAGCCCTGCAAGGATTGTTCCGCAATCCCCTGGCTGATCCCGGGCTGATTGGTATTACTGCAGGTGCTTCATTTTTTGCCGTACTGATCATTGTCTTTCATGCTTCAGTTGTAGCGTTCCTGGGAACATCCACCAGCATTTACCTTATTTCCATAGCCTCTTTCGCAGGTGCCATGCTCACTACCTGGATGGTTTATAAGCTTTCGAAGGTCAACGGAAAGGCCCAGATAGCAACGATGCTACTGGCCGGAATTGCCATTAATGCCTTTGCAGGTGCTTTTACCGGACTCATGACTTATATAGCCACCGATGAACAGTTGCGAAGCATTACTTTCTGGAGCCTGGGCAGCCTTGGCGGCGCCACCTGGACCACCATTCAGACACTTACTCCCTTTATTCTGATCACACTCATTTTCCTGCCCAGAATGGGAAAAGCACTCAACACACTGGCATTGGGAGAAAATCAGGCTGCACATCTGGGTGTGAACATGAAAAATATGAAACGCCGGGTGATTATTCTTTCCACGCTTTCCGTAGGTGCATCAGTGGCTGTAGCAGGAAGCATTGGGTTTGTAGGCCTTATTGTTCCGCATATACTCAGAAAGGCTTTTGGCCCCGATCATAAATTACTGCTTCCCGGATCGGCCATAGGCGGAGCTGTGGTACTCACATTATCAGATACCTTAGCACGCACAATCGTCGCTCCGGCTGAACTGCCCATCGGCGTTTTAACCGCATTGCTGGGAACGCCTGTTTTTGTGTATATCCTTATCAAAGAAAAACGAATTTCCCATGATTAAAACGAAATCGGTCAGTTTCAGAGTGGGTCAGCGTTATCTTGTACATGAAGCTAACCTGGAGGCCCGGCAAGGAGAACTGCTTGTCATTATCGGTCCGAACGGAGCAGGAAAATCAACCCTGCTGAAATTACTGAGCAGAGAGCTCAAACCGTCTGACGGAAGCATTCTGATGAACGGGAAAGAAATCAGCAGCTATTCAAACAAGGAAATGGCGGCATTCCGGAGTGTACTTTGCCAGCATAACAGGGTATCATTACCTTTCGCGGCAGAAGAAATTGTTATGATGGGCCGTTATCCGTTTTTCGGTGACCACCCGACTGATCATGACTACGATCTCGTAGAAGCCTGTCTGGCCGATGTAGATGCCCTTCATCTCAAATCACAACCGTATCCGGTGCTGTCGGGCGGTGAAAAGCAGCGGATTCAGCTGGCACGTAGTCTCGCCCAGATCTGTGAAGCTGATAACGGTATTTTATTACTGGATGAACCCACCACAGGTCTCGATCTGAAACATCAGTATCATACTCTGAAAATAGCAAAATCATGGGCTGAAAAAGGCTATTGCGTAGTGGCTATCCTGCACGATCTCAACCTGGCGCTTCAATTTGCAGACCGGGTTATTATGATGAAAGAGGGTCAGCTGTTGTATAACGGCTCTTCTTTCGATGTATTGACGGAAGAAAACATTGAAGAAGTTTTTCAGATACCGGTCAGAATTTACAGGTCCGACACCGGGGCCCATCCGGTCATCATGCCGGTTGCGGATGTAGCCCGGCATTATTCACTTTAATAATCAATATCACATTTAATCCAGATAGATTGTATATGAGCTCTGAACAATTGAATACGCCTGAAACTTTAAGAGAAGCCTGGCATACATTCAGGGAAAATAATCCGAAAGTACGCATCCGTGATGCTGCCCGCCAACTGGGTACTTCTGAAGCCGGACTTGTTGCTACCGGCCTCGGAAGTACTGCCACCCTGCTCAGGGCAGATTTTGAAGCTATTCTCAAAGAAACAGAATCCCTTGGGCACGTAATGGCATTGACCCGCAACGATCATGTGGTACATGAACGCAAAGGAGTATATGAAAAAGTTTCTTTTAAGAATCATATCGGCCTGGTATTAGGTCCGGATATAGATCTCCGCTTGTTTATGTCACACTGGTATTTTGGTTTTGCCGTAGAAGAAAACGGCCGGAAAAGCCTGCAGTTCTTTGGTATTGACGGCGAAGCGGTTCATAAGATTTATCTGACTGAAAAAAGCAATCATGAGGCCTTTGATGCCCTGGTAGTAAAATATTCCGCTGCAGACCAGACACTTATATCCACATCAGCATATTTGCCTGAAAAAGAAGATCCTACAGATTTCAGGAAAGAAGATTTCCAGGCCGACTGGCTTGCCATGACCGATACGCATCAGTTCTTCGGAATGCTTCGCAAACATAAATTAGCCCGAATTGATGCCGTAAAAAATGCTCCGGCCGGCCATGCTTATGCTTTCAACAAAGGACAGGTACTTGATCTGTTGCAGGACATCGCCAAAACCGGATTGCCGTTTATGGTGTTTGTGGCCAGCAGAGGTTGTACGCAGATTCACACCGGGCCTATCCACAAGATTTTTGTCGCCGGACCGTGGATCAACATCATGGACCCTGAATTTAACCTGCACCTGAGGATTGATCAGGTGGCCGAGGCATGGGTTGTCTTAAAACCTACCAGCGAGGGCATTGTAACCAGTATTGAGCTGTACGACAACGACGGTCAGATGGTGGTACAGTTTTTCGGCAAAAGAAAGCCCGGTATTCCCGAAATGACCGAATGGCAGGAAATCGTAAGAAATCACACTTTGGGTGCAATGGCCGTATAAGGGAGGCTATCTTTAAAGGCAGGGACAGCAATTTACTTTCGTTCCTGCCTTTCATTCCCATATCTCCGGTGGCATGATCGGGTATCGAATCCGCATTTCGTGGCGGTTTTAAGCCCGAAGCCTGACAGGGCCATCGTTTTGCTTCGTGAAACACTAACAGTCTGCCCCCTGATACGGTGCTATGATCCTTATCCCGAACTGCTGTTTTTTAAAATTCAAAAACCACATTTGTCTCTTTCATTTTTTGCCACAAAAAAACTGCTCCCAAAGCAGGAGCAGTCAGGTATTTCACAACAATTTTCTCAGCAATACATCAGAATTCCGCGCTCTTCGGATATCGTGGGAACGGGATGACATCACGAATATTCCCCATACCGGTTACAAAAAGAACTAAACGCTCAAAACCAAGCCCAAAGCCTGAATGAGGTGCAGTACCAAATTTACGGGTATCCAGATACCACCAAAGATTTTCAGGATCAATACCGATTTCTTTCACCCTTTCCACGAGCTTCTCGTAATCATCTTCCCGCTGGCTGCCACCGATAATTTCGCCGATTCCCGGAAACAGCACATCCATCGCCCGAACAGTAGTACCGTCCTCGTTGGCCTTCATATAAAATGCCTTGATCGCTTTAGGATAATTGATCAGTATAACCGGCTTCTTAAAATGTTTCTCTACCAGAAAACGTTCGTGTTCGCTTTGCAGGTCTATTCCCCACTCTACAGGATACTGGAATTTCTTTTCTTTATGTGGTTTCGATTTTAACAGTATATCAATTGCTTCGGTATATGTCAGCTTTTCGAACGGATTATCCGCTACAAATCTCAGCTTTTCCAGTAACGGAATCGCGCGCTCATTCTGCGGCTTGTTCTTATCCTCTTCGGCCTGCCGCTTCTCCAGAAAAGCAAGATCATCAGCACAATGCACAAGGGCATAACTGATTACCTTTTTCACAAAATCCTCTGCCACCGCCATGTTATCCTCCAGTTCAAAAAACGCCATTTCAGGCTCAATCATCCAGAACTCGGCCAGGTGACGGGTGGTATTGGAGTTTTCTGCACGGAAAGTAGGCCCGAAAGTATAAATTCTCGACAGTGCCATTGCCCCCAGCTCACCTTCCAGCTGTCCGGATACCGTCAGATTGGTTTCTCTTCCGAAGAAATCCTGGGTGTAATCAATTTCACCTGCTTCGTTTTTGGGAGGATTTTCAGCATCTAATGTGGTCACACGGAACATTTCCCCTGCTCCTTCAGCGTCGGAAGCGGTGATAACGGGAGTATTGAGATAGAAATAACCGTTTTCATTGAAATAGGAATGTACCGCATAAGCCAATGCGTGACGAATACGGAGAATTGCACTGAAAGTATTGGTACGCGGACGTAAATGGGCGATCTCCCGTAAGAATTCAAGCGAATGCTTTTTAGGCTGCAGCGGATATTCTTCGGGATCGGCGGTACCGTATACCTGAACCTCTTCGAGCTGCACTTCAACGGCTTGTCCTGAACCTTGTGATTCAATCAGTTTTCCTTCCACACGCAGGCACGAACCCGTCGTAATCAGTTTCAGCGTTTCTTCATTTATCTGGCCTGGAAGTGCGACTACCTGTATATTATGGATTACCGAACCATCATTCAAAGCGATAAAAACGGCATTTTTGCTCTCACGCTTGGTACGTACCCACCCTTTCACCGTAACCGGCTGACCCGACGGTGTTTCTTTTAAAAGCTCTTTAATCTGAACCAGGCCCATAATTCTGTTTATTTCTGATGTATAATTAACTTTTATCTCAAACGGACTGCAAAAGTACGTATTCTCCTTTTTATTAGCTATATATCGTGAAGGGTATTGCCGGTTTATTCCATTGCTCTGCAAATTATTAACCGGTCATCAGGTTATTTAAACATAAAGAAGCCCGCAAGGAAATTTATGCTTTTGCGGGCTTCATTGATATGCAATATACCTTCTTTCGTTTATTTCTGTTAAAAAACGTTGCTATTTCAGAATCTGAACCCAGCCTTTGATGGTCTGTGGTTGCGGATTTTTCTGAACCGACTCGAAAATAACGGCTGCTTCGTAGAAATACTGACCGGCATCCAGTTCTTTCCCAGACGAATTGGTTCCGTTCCAGTTAATATCAGGATCAGTGGTCTCAAACACCTTAGCACCCCAGCGATTGTATACCGTAAATACAATACTCTTCACAAAAGCAGGGCAATCCATCGGTTTCAGCACGTCATTTTTCCCGTCGCCGTTAGGAGTAATTACATTTGGCAGCCGGAGCATCGGACAGTTATCCTTACAAACTGTATTGCTCGGATCGCTTTCATTGCCGTAGCGGTTAATAGCGGTAACATAATAGCAGCCGGCAAAAGAGGTGAGTCCGCTATGGGTAAACTCATTTACATTCTGAGATACTGTAGCAATCAGTTCAGGCTCATCGCCTTCGTATCGGGCATAGTAGATCTTATAACCTGAAACATTCAGGTCACAGGTCGTAGACTGTGTTGGCATCGCCCATTTGAGGTTATTGGAGAACGAGGTCTGTCCGCAAAACTCATCGGCAGCAAGACTGGCACAATCCAGTAAATCAATAGTCAGCTCAGGTGCACACGGACGAATGGTATCCATAGGACTTGCGCATAATACCTGAGACAGATTATAAAGCACAGTGGGCCTGATGCGCTGATTATTGTACGAGCCTTCTGTTTCTACTTTATAACAATATACTTTATCCGGATCCATTTCTACTTCCTGAACACCATCCCCGGCAAAATGATCATTGCCGTCATCCGTAAAGACAAAAGTATCTTTCCCTTGCACATTAACTGTAGCGATAATATTAAACTCACCTGCCTGATCGGGATTTTCACGGTACACTTTATGCGTACGCAGGGTATTATCCCACGGCACTTCAGCCTCCCATTTCAGGCTTATTTTCCGGGTTTCTCCGGCGGTTTGAGAAAGGCGCACACTGCTCGCATCCTTGGTTGTTCCGAAAAGGGTTGGTGTTCCCGCTTTGTTAAAATAATATTCAAGCTTGTAATGATAAGCCTTGTTTTCTGTATCCAGTCCTGTATCTACAAACAGCGTATCGGGCGCACCGGCTACCAGATTGGTCGTAATGGTTGTTACAAGGGTGAAAGTACCACCTGTAAGGCCATCGGCACGGTAAAGCCGGTACTGTGCCGGCAGCTCTGTAGGGTTGGGAGTTAAACCTACCGGACGGGTCCATCTTACGGTAATCTGTCCGTCTGCATCGTCTGTTTCGTCCACGGTAACATGAGTAAAGACAGGCATCAGTTCAGGAATGTCAATACATACTTCATCAGACGACAAACTCGTTCCACCACCGTTTACACGGTTGGGCTCTGTCGGCAAAGCACCCGGGCGAGGGAAAAGCACCACAATCCTGTAACTGTAGGCCACTCCTTTTTCAAGGCCCTCGCCATCGTTATTGTCAAGGTAAAAAGTCTGGTCCACGCCTACCCTGGCAATTTCCGTATACCCCAGCCCCTCAGGAATACCCGGATCACAATCCTGTACCTGGTAATTGGTACAGCCTTCCTTTCTGTAAATCGCAATCAAGGCTCCTTCCACCTTACAGGCGTAGGAATCCCAGGTCAGCCGGAATGCCCCACCGGCTTCATTGGTGACCGGTACGGCTTCCAGACCCTGCGGTTGCGGTCCGTACACCCGTATGGGCAGCGTGACCATATCCACGAGTTTCCGGTGCAGAGCCGGATTAGGTGCATCAGCACGTGCGCCATCCTCTACTTTAAACAGCACATAATACGGTTCTTTTCTGATATGATCACAGCCGGTTTGCCAGCTGAAATTCCCCGATACCTGTCCGTTACTGCCCTGATTAGGCACATTAAATTTTCCAAAGGCCGGATCAATCCGGTCTTCTTCATAAACCCCGCCATACGAAGTGAGTGTAAGCTTATCCCCGTTTTTATCCTTTGCCACAATCGTTTTCCCGACCAGCTCTCCCGCTTCCACACAAATTTCCTCCAGCGGATCAAATTCAGGCCGGTCGTTCGGGGATTCCACTACAATAATCTGCATATCTCTCACAATCTCTCCTATTTTCACCCCCGATCGCCACTCCTCGACAATAAATGCCACGTTATAAAACCCGGGAATAGCAGGGGCATCCCAGACCAGGTCACCGGTTATGGGATCAATACTGAATGCTGCCGGTGTAGAACCATCTTCTTTGGGGCCAACCGGCTCAACAAGCGTCGGATGCATATATTGCATTTCCATCGGCCCGCCTCTGCTGTTCCCCTGTACCGGTGTCGTAAGGCGGTAAGCCAGGCTGTCACCATCCTGATCAAATGCTGCGGGATTGTGGATATAACGCTGACCTACAGCAGCCAGGTCGACAGGCGCATTCAATAAAACGGGAGTCCGGTTTAACCCCAGCCCCGAATTAATCACTAAAGTCGTTTTTACATAAAATGTAAGTGACATGGTAGGCTTAGGACCTATATTCAGCACATTGTCATTCCGGTTGTCACCCTGCACCCCGATCATATAAGTGCCAGGTCCCGGAAAAGTATATTCAAAGACATAGATATTCTTTGTGGTTCCGTTTCCGATATTGGTAAACGGATTAACCCGAGGTATCCTGCGATACCCGTCTTGTCCGTCATTCAACGGATTACCATTGGCATTGAGCAGGTAAAAATCCGCCGTTTCATGTGCATCCGATGCTGGCTTCCCGTTTTCATAATCATAATAACCGGTAAAGGTGATCTCATACCTGGCGGGGGAAACTGATATACGCCGGGCCGTGATTTCCCCGGCACGGACGTGAGTCGCATAGGTAGTATGGCTGACAATCAGCGATAAGAGGGTCAGGAATATGACGGATAGTAATGAAATTCGCATAATGGAGCGGGTTCGCAACGGTTTCAATCTTTATTATAAACTTCAACGAAAAAACACCTTAAAAGTATATTCAAAGTAGCACAAAGTAAAGACCATTCATAAAACATTCTGTTTTTGAAACAAATTCAAAGGCGTACATGCCCGGTAGTCAGGTGTATAAGCCCTTCTCACAATACGCAAAAACAACCTTAAAATGATTATAAATAACTGTTTTCATTCAAAATTAACCACAACGCTAGTTGTATGACATTGGTTTGTACTATACCTTTGGTCGCATTAAACTTAGTAGTAATATTGCATCCAAACCACAGATGTAGCATATGTCGTGGATAACACAAACACTGACGAGTTCGATAGGAAAGAAGATCGTCATGGCTTTGACAGGCCTTTTTTTAAGTAGCTTCCTGGTAATCCATTTACTTGGAAATCTCCAACTGTTCAACAGTGACAGCGGATTGTCGTTCAATATGTATGCCGTAATGATGACGACCAACCCCCTTATCAAAACTGTTTCTTACGGCTTGTACCTCTTTATCCTGATCCACGCCTTTCAGGGTATCGGGCTGGCTATCAGCAATCGTAAGGCCAGAAGCGTAGCCTACAAAAAAACTGATAATCAGAGCAGTTGGGCTAGCCGTAACATGGCGCTTTTAGGCACTGTTTTACTGGTTTACCTTGTTGTTCACCTGAATGATTTCTGGTATCAGTACAAATTCGGCCATCTGCCTTACGTGGAATATGAGGTTAATCTGACAACCAATGAGGTTGCGTCTGCCCGTGAAATGCCTGCCGACTTTGTTCTGAAAGGTAAAATGACCGAACAGATCTCAGAAGACGGCATAACTAAAAAGGTAGTCGTTAAAAACCTCTACGCTGAAGTACAGGAAGCATTTACCAATATTCTGCTTGTTCTGCTTTATGTTGTAGCGATGGCAGCAGTTTCTTTTCACCTGGTACACGGATTCAAAAGTGCATTCCAGACCTTAGGACTGAACCACGTCAAATATAACGGACTGATTCATTTTCTGGGCTTCTGGGTATTCGCGATTCTGATACCGCTGGCCTTTGCTGCCATGCCGATTTATTTTTATCTGACCAGCCAGAACTGAGCTGATCTCATTTAAAGACTAAGTAACTAACATAATATTATGGCAACATTGACAAGTACCGACGCAAGCACGCGGCTTGATGCCAAAATCCCGGAAGGACCCCTGGAAACCAAATGGTCCAAGTATCGTTCCTCTGTTGCTCTGGTAAACCCTGCCAACAAAAGGAGTATTGAAGTTATCGTTATCGGAACAGGCCTGGCCGGAGCTTCTGCGGCGTCTACCCTGGCTGAACTGGGATACAAAGTAAAAGCTTTCTGCTTTCAGGATTCTGCCCGCCGTGCACACTCTATTGCGGCACAGGGGGGAATTAACGCTGCCAAAAACTATCAGAACGACGGGGACTCAGTGTACCGTCTTTTTTATGATACCATCAAAGGAGGTGATTACCGCTCCCGTGAAGCCAACGTTCACCGTCTGGCTGAAGTATCAGGCAATATTATTGACCAGTGTGTAGCCGCAGGTGTTCCGTTTGCACGTGAATATGGCGGGATGCTTTCCAACCGTTCGTTCGGTGGGGTGCAGGTACAAAGGACCTTTTACGCGGCAGGCCAGACAGGCCAGCAGTTGCTGTTAGGTGCCTATTCTTCTTTGCAACGGCAGGTTGGACTGGGTACGGTTGAGATGTTCAGCCGCCATGAAATGCTTGACGTAGTGGTGATCGACGGCAAATGCCGCGGGATTATTGCCCGTGACCTGGTCAGCGGTGAGCTGGAACGCCACAGCGGTCATGCGGTGTTGCTTTGCACCGGTGGCTATGGTAACGTATTCTACCTTTCTACCAATGCAATGGGCAGCAACGTCACCGCTGCCTGGAAAGCGCACAAGAAAGGAGCCTTTTTCGGCAACCCTTGTTTCACACAGATTCACCCTACCTGTATTCCGGTTTCAGGTGAGCATCAATCCAAGCTGACGTTGATGTCTGAATCACTCCGGAATGACGGACGTATCTGGGTACCCAAGAAGCAAAATGATACCCGTAATCCAAACGATATACCGGAAGAAGAAAGAGATTATTACCTGGAAAGACGTTACCCTGCATTCGGTAACCTGGTTCCGCGTGATATCGCTTCACGAGCCGCTAAAGAGAGATGCGATGCCGGTTACGGTGTCGGCGCTTCAAGGCTGGCCGTTTACCTGGATTACAATGCCGCATTTGAGCGTTACGGAAGATCCCGAGCCAATGTGGAACATATAGAAAACCCGACGCATGAGCAGATTTTTGCTTTGGGCAAAGAAGTAGTGAAGGAAAAATACGGCAACCTGTTTGATATGTACAAACAGATTACCGGCGAAGATCCTTACGAAGTACCGATGCGCATCTATCCGGCAGTACACTATACCATGGGCGGGCTTTGGGTTGATTATAACCTGATGACTTCCGTACCGGGGCTGTACGCGCTGGGAGAAGCCAACTTCTCAGATCACGGAGCCAACCGTCTGGGGGCTTCTGCTCTGATGCAGGGACTGGCCGATGGCTACTTTGTCATTCCTTATACGATCGGTGCTTACCTGTCAAAGGAGATCCGGACCGGCCATATTTCAACCGATCACCAGGCTTTCGTACAGGCAGAAAAAGAAGTACAGGATCGTATTAACCACCTGCTTTCAGTAAAAGGCGATGTTTCTCCTGAATTATTCCACCGTCGTTTAGGCAAAATCATGTGGGAAAAATGCGGAATGGCCAGAAACAGAAAGGGGCTTACTGAAGCCATCGGCGAAATTCAGGAATTGCGCAAAGAATTCTGGAGCAATGTAAAAGTAATGGGCCGTGAAAAAGAATACAACCCTGAGCTGGACAAAGCCAATCGCGTAGCGGACTTCATTGAACTGGGCGAACTGATGTGTAAAGATGCGCTGCACCGTGAGGAATCATGTGGCGGTCACTTCAGAGAAGAGCACCAGACGGAAGAAGGAGAAGCTTTACGTGACGATGATAACTTTATGTATGTAGCTGCCTGGGAATTCCATAACGAAAGCAACTGGGAACTTCACAAAGAACCCCTGGTATACAATAATATCAAAATAGCTCAGCGTAGCTATAAATAACAGGTATGCCGGAACTGAAATCAGATCGCAGTTCTGACATGCTACTTTTTAACAGTCATATTTGAATCGTTCGGACCAGAAGAATATAAGATCATGAGTCACGGAAATATGCACATCACCTTACAGGTGTGGAGACAACAAAATAAAGACACAGCAGGAGGATTCGAAACCTACGAATTGAATGGTATATCCCCTGATATGTCCTTCCTTGAAATGTTTGACGTTCTTAACGAACAGCTCGTTGAGGAAAATAAAGAACCGGTAGCATTTGACCATGACTGCCGGGAGGGTATTTGTGGCATGTGCTCAATGTATATCAACGGGCGTCCGCATGGACCATTGCAGGGGGTTACGACCTGTCAGCTGCATATGCGCTCTTTCTCCGACGGTGATACTATCGTAGTGGAGCCGTGGCGTGCAACGGCTTTCCCGGTCATTAAAGACCTGGTAGTAGACAGAGATGGTTTTGACCGTATTATGGCTTCCGGCGGGTTTATTTCGGTTAATACCGGAAATGCTCAGGATGCCAACAGTATTCCTATTCCGAAGGAGGATGCTGACGACGCTTTCAGTGCCGCGGCCTGTATTGGCTGTGGTGCCTGTGTAGCAGCCTGTAAAAATGCGTCTGCCATGCTTTTTGTATCGGCTAAGGTTTCTCAGCTGGCTTTGTTACCGCAGGGTCAGGTGGAAAGAAAGATCCGTGCAGAAAAAATGGTGGCACAGATGGATGCGGAGGGCTTCGGAGCCTGTACCAACACAGGAGCCTGTTCGGCAGAATGTCCCAAGGAAATTTCCCTGGAAAACATTGCCCGGCTGAACAGAGAATATCTGGGTGCTAAAGTAAGCTCCGGTAACGTTTAAATACGTCATAATATAACAAAAGGCTCTGTCTGAATTATCGGGCAGAGCCTTTTTATTTGTGACAAAAATTCAAACGTAGCAGCACAAAACTATGACTTCCTCGTTTTACCATCTGTTATTAACCGGAACAATCTTTTGCCTGCTGTCTGAAATATTACCTATATTGCAATTTCCCCGTTCTTAAACCTTTTCATCACTCAAACCACTAAAAATGAGAGTTCTATTCATACTGATACTCTGTATTACTGCAAATGATTTATTTGCACAGTTTGGTGTAAGTTTTCATCAGTCTAACCTTCCCTTTGTCGGATTTAACTATGAAATAAAAGGCCGGTTTCTGCCTGAGCTACGCATCGGGATGGATCAATATGCAGATAACCTCTCAGTAGAAGCAGTGGGAACCTATCAGTTTCTGGACAAAGATGCTTACGAAGCCTATGCAGGCATTGGAGGCAGAGTGGTTAACACAGAAGGAATTGTGACACCGGTGGGTTTGAATCTGTTCCCGTTCGCTGCAAAAAGCTTTGGATTTCATATTGAAGTATGTCCCATATTCGTCCTGGAAGATACGCCCATCATACGGGGAAGCTGGGGGATCAGGTACCGTTTCCTGAAATAAAGAAGTCAGGTAATCACCATACAAAAAGGGCTTCCCGTTTACAAAACAGAAAGCCCTTTTCGTCTTAATTAAGACGATTAGCTATAAAGCGGGAACTGCTTCATCCAGCTGTTAATCTTCTGTTTCACCGCTTCGATTTTCGCGTCATTATCGTTGTTCATCAGCACTTCATCAATCAGCTCAACGATCTGAATCATATCTGCTTCTTTCATACCCCGGGTGGTAACCGCTGCCGTACCTACACGCATCCCTGAAGTAGTCATGGCTGGCTTATCATCAAACGGAATCATGTTTTTATTGATCGTAATATCGGCTTTGATCAACGTTTCTTCGGCAAGTTTTCCAGTCAGATTCTTTGAACGGAGATCAATCAGCATCAGGTGGTTATCAGTACCTCCTGAAATAATTTTATATCCTTTCGTAGTGAATGTATCAGCCATTACACGCGCATTTTTCTGCACCTGACGCGCATACTCACCATATTCATCCGTTAATGCTTCACCAAAGGCAATCGCCTTCGCTGCGATAATATGCTCCAGAGGTCCGCCCTGAGTACCCGGGAAAACAGCCGAGTCAAGCAGAGAAGCCATGGTACGTACTTTGCCTTTAGCGGTAGTAATACCAAAAGGATTTTCGAAATCATTACGCAGCATAATCAGTCCGCCGCGCGGCCCGCGAAGTGTTTTATGGGTAGTCGTGGTAACAATATGGCAATGCTCCAGCGGGTCATTTAACAATCCTTTGGCAATGAGGCCGGCAGGGTGAGCAATATCAGCCAGTAAAATGGCACCAATCTGGTCAGCAATCGCTCTCAGACGAACATAATCCCAGTCACGGCTATAGGCAGAAGCTCCACAGATCAGCAATTTTGGTTTTTCCCGCAAAGCGGTTTCTTCTACCTTATCCCAGTCGATAAGGCCCGACTCGGGTTCAACACCGTAAAATACAGTCTGGAACCATTTACCGGAAATATTCACAGGTGATCCATGACTCAGGTGTCCCCCATGTGCCAGGTTAAAACCCATAATTTTATCACCGGGCTGGAGACAGGCCACCAATACCGCCATATTGGCCTGAGCACCGGAATGTGGCTGAACATTGGCCCATGTAGCACCAAACAACTCCTTAATTCTGTCTATTGCAATCTGCTCTATCTGATCCACTACCTCACAGCCGCCGTAATAGCGTTTCCCCGGAAGACCTTCTGCATACTTGTTTGTCAGTACACTACCTGCTGCTTCCATTACCTGCCTGGATGTAAAGTTTTCAGAAGCAATTAATTCGATACCCGATTCTTGTCTGTGCAACTCCTTGTTAATAAGGTCAAAAACTTTTGAGTCGCGGGCAATAGATCCGAATGAAGACATGTTCGTCGTTTATGATAAGATTAAAAATCAATTCAATACGCCGCAAAAATACATTGTATTCAGGTAGGAATGAAACCTATTTTTATCTTAGTATTTAAATTTTTTTAATAAAGTCATGTTTCTAATCTATTTTTGTAACTCCGATACAAAGGTGCTGATATTAAAACTCCCTGACGAACGGTTACAGGAAGGATGAACTCAGGTCTCAGGAATCTGAAATTAATTTTGCCTTGCATCAGCCAATGTGCTGAAATGAAAACAAGCTTAAAACATGTAAAACAGCTTTTCATACTTAAATTGACTATATTTAACGCTTAAATACTTTTTGCCGCTTTATGGAAAATCAAATCACAGCCCAGAATACTCTGTCAGAAATTTCGGGCAACCTTATTGGGAAACCGATAACATACGAAAAAATCCCAACCAGTATTTACGCTGATTCCAAAGATGCATCAAGAGCGGTTGCACGGGAAATAGCAGCTTTGATCAGGAAAAAGCAGGCGGCGGGAGAACCTTGTATTTTAGGACTTGCTACCGGTAGCTCTCCAAAAACTGTTTATGCCGAGCTGGTAAAAATACACCGGGAGGAAGGATTGAGTTTCCGTAACGTTATTTCATTCAACCTGGATGAATATTACCCCATGGAGCCGGATTCTATTCACAGCTACCATCGTTTCATGAAAGAACAATTGTTTGATCATGTTGATATCCCTGAAGGAAACTATCACCTGCCTGACGGCACCGTCAGTCTGGAGCAGATACCGGAAATGGCAGCAGCTTATGAGCAGCAGATCGAAGATCTGGGCGGGCTTGATTTTCAGCTTTTAGGTATTGGTGGTAACGGCCATATCGGCTTCAATGAACCCGGTGCACTCATTAACTCAAAAACCAGACTCATCACCCTGGACCATTCAACCAGAGCTGCGGCCTCTATGGAGTTCGGAGGGTTGCATAAAGTTCCCCGTAAAGCCATTACAATGGGGGTAACCAGCGTATTAAAGGCAAAAAGAATAGTATTGCTTGCCTGGGGTGAACGTAAAGCTCCGGTAATCCACAGTGCTGTGGAAGGAGCAGTAACGGAGCATAATCCTGCTTCTTACCTGCAGACTCATCCTAACGTTACTTTTTTTATTGATGAAGCAGCGGCGTCCAATCTGACCCGTATGAAAACTCCATGGGCGGTTGAATCCGTAACATGGGATAATCAAATGATCAAAAAGGCAGTTACGCACCTTGCGTTAAGCCTTAAAAAGCCAATCCTGAAACTTACTGATAAAGATTACAATGATAACGGTATGAGCGATCTCCTTGCTCAGTACGGGTCAGCGTATGAAATCAATATTAATGTATACAGTCAGCTGCAGCATACCATTACAGGATGGCCTGGTGGTAAACCCAATGCCGATGACAAAAACCGTCCGGAACGCGCCGAACCTGCCAGAAAACGGGTGCTTATTTTCAGTCCGCACCCCGACGATGACATTATTTCCATGGGAGGTACATTCCAGCGTCTGGTAGACCAGGGACATGAAGTACACGTAGCTTATCATACCTCCGGCAATATTGCTGTTGCCGATGATGAAGCTTATCGCTTCATCGAATTCGTTGTTGACTTCAATGATAAATTTAATTTCGAAGGTAAAGAGTCTTCTCAATTATTCGAAAGTGCGAAGAAATTCCTGAAACATAAGAAAGCCAGTGAAGTAGATTCTCCTGAAGTTCGTCAGGTAAAAGGCATTATCCGGAGAGGAGAAGCCAAGGCGACCACCCGATTCGTAGGTATTCCTAATGAGAATGTTCATTTCTTAGATATGCCATTCTACGAAACAGGTACTATTCAGAAAAAGCCGATTGGACCGGATGATATTCAGATTGTAGCAGACATTATTGAACAGATCAAGCCGCATCAGATTTATGCAGCCGGGGATTTTGCCGATCCGCACGGAACCCACAAAGTTTGCTGGGATTCGGTTGACGCAGCACTACAACTGCTCAAGGGCAAAGAATACATGAATGAATGCTGGGTATGGCTTTACCGTGGTGCCTGGGCTGAATGGGATATCCATGAAATTGAAATGGCTGTTCCGATGAGCCCTGATCAGGTATTGAAAAAACGCCATGGTATCTTTAAACACCAATCCCAGAAAGATGGTGTGGTATTCCAGGGAGAAGATGCCCGTGAGTTCTGGCAGCGTGCTGAAGAAAGAAACCATGCAACAGCATGCCTGTACGACTCGCTCGGTCTTCCGGAGTATGAAGCAATGGAAGCCTTCGTTCGCTGGCACTTTTAATCATATACTCAAAAATCCTTCTCTCTGTAAAGGGGGAAGGATTTTGCCGATAAACCACATCAATACCATGCGTCTTTTCAGAAACAGCCTTTTCTTTTTCAGTGCGCTCTTCCTGTTTTCCTGTGATACAAATACCATCTATAAAGCGCATGAAGACATCAAAGACGGTCTTTGGTATGTTTCCAACTCTCCGACATTCAAAGTGGAAGTCCGTGATACAATGCAGCAGTTTAATCTGTATTATCTGATCCGGAATTCAATGGACTATCCCTATTATAATCTCTATCTTACCCACCGTATTTACGATCCTGACGGAAATTTTGTTGCCGGAAACCTGGAAGAAGTCTACCTTTCTGACGAAATCACCGGCAAGCCAAAAGGTAACGGATTAGGTGATCTGTTTGATCATAAATTCCTGTTCAGAAAAAATTTCAGCTTCCCGAAACCCGGTATCTATACCATAACCATGGGTCAGAGCATGCGTCAGAACCCTTTACCTTCTATTATAAGTGTAGGGTTAAGTGTGGAGAAAAGGGGTGCCAAAACCGGAATGTGACTATTCCGCTGACTTTACACATCAGACATTGCATTAACTTTAGAAAAAACATTGAGTTATGTTTATATTGCAAAGCAATTTATACATAACAACATCGTATCTATCGTATGCACAACCAATTTCCTACAACCCGAAGACAATTTACCAAATCCATACTCATGGCTGGTGGTCTTATCAGTACAGGCTCCCTAACCTCTTTTGCAGATACGTTCAGCGGGCATCAGGACGAAATCATAGGTCATGGCACCCATCGTTACAAAGTAAAAAAACAATGGGGGGCACTCGCACCGGAGAAATTTCCTGTAAAAAACTGTCATGAGATGGTACAGGATAAAAAAGGCCGTCTGCTCATGATAGGAGATGAAACCAAAAACAATATCCTGGTGTATGACCGTTCCGGGAAGCTTCTGGAAAGCTGGGGGCATGAGTATCCCGGCGGGCACGGACTCACATTATGGGACGCTAACGGAGAAGAATTCCTGTTTATAAGTGATCCCGACCTGGGTAAAGTATTTAAAACCGACCTGAAAGGAAAAGTTTTGCTAACCATTCAGCATCCTTCAACAGTAGGCGCCTACAAAGCCGAAGATCCTTTCAAACCGACAGAGACGGCAATCGGGCCCGACGGAACGATTTATGTAGCCGACGGCTATGGTTCTCAATGGATACTGAGATATACCGCTACCGGTGAATATATCGGAAAATTCGGCGGAAAAGGAGACGGTGACAGTGAATTTTCCACCGCACACGGCATTACTGTTGATTACAGAGACAAGTCAAATCCCGTATTGCTTGTTACTTCGAGAGCTCATAACGCATTCAAGCGCTTTACACTTGACGGACGATATTTGTCAACCTTATTTCTTCCGGGAGCTTTTGTCTGCCGGCCGGTCATAAAAGGAGAAACATTATATTCCGGCGTTTGCTGGTCCCGGTTAAAATATCTGAATCAGACGCCAGACTCTGGATTTGTGACCATTCTGGATAAAAATGACAAGGTAATTTCCAACCCAGGCGGCACAGCACCCGAATACCGTGACGGCAAGCTTCAGGTAATGGTTCAGGCTCAGCCAGTATTTTATCACTGCCATGATGTGTGCATTGACCAGGATGAAAATATCTATGTCTGCCAGTGGAACGCAAAAAAAACCTATCCGATCAAACTCGAAAGAGTATAACCGGACAGGTTGAATATCTAAGGCAAAAATGGCCTGAAAACCCGCTTACATGGCAGGCCATGCCTGCCATGGTATACGCAATAAAATCAGCAGTAAACCAAGAGTAAAGAATATCAGGATGCTTGTGAACCGCTTGCTGCTTTCACCGGGTTTTTTAGCCTTTGAATAACCAATCGTAACCAGAACAGCGGCAAGAATCATACTTAACGGATGCTCAAGTGCATACAGCCTGCTCAGAGAATCAGACATCGCTTCTCCGGACAGATTACTGAACCCCAGCGGAGAAACAAAGTAAAGCACAAGACCTACCAATACCATAGTGTGGGTGGCGATCAGGCCGATAAGTGCCGTCTTTCTGTTTTTGTCGGTAAAAGGTTTCTGACTGCTGTAGGCAATCAACGTAGCAATAATTGAATAAGCCAATGCTGCCAGCAGCACATAAGCCAGCATCGAATGTAGGTGTTTAAAGCCTGTATACATGGTATAACAATGGATTTTAATGAAATCAGATTAATCATTCAATTTCCCCAAAGGTCTACAATTTAGCTTGATATGCCTACTTTTTATCCGATTTTATGTACAAAAACAGTAATTATCTCCGGCCTCTCAGTCAGTCTGTAATACTCTTGCCCTGTTTCACACAAAAAGGTAATCTGCCACACTACCCTCCTGCTCTGCTATTTCCCGTTTACTGTGCAAGATATCCGCCATCCACCGGATAATAAGCACCCGTAATGAAAGAGGCCTTATCTGTACTCAACCATAGTACCAGCTCTGCGACTTCTTCTGGCCGGCCTAATCTTCCCATCGGATGTTTACTTTCCAGCCATTTAAAAGTTGCTTCATCAAAATCGTCCAGTAGTGGCGTTTTAATAAACGCAGGCCCTACAGCATTGGCCCGGATCCCGGCCGGACCATATTCAAGCGCGATGTTTTTGGTAAGCCCGACTACACCATGCTTGGCCGCTACATAGGCCGCGCTGTTCGCAAACCCTACGCTTCCAAGAATGGATGCCATGTTTACGATCGCGCCTCCACCCGACTTCAGCATAGCCGGAATCTGATATCTCATCCCGTAAAAAACACCAGACAGATTAATGGCTATTACCTTATCCCAACCATCCACCGGATATTCACCTGTTGGAGCGGAAGGCCCGCCGATACCGGCATTATTACACGCAATATGCAGGCCCCCGTAGGTTTCAACAGCCTTATCCACCAGTTTTTCATTATCTTCAGGCAGAGAGGTATCCGCTTTAAAAAATACGGCACTACCGCCGGCATCCTGTATCAGTTTCACCGTTTCTTCCCCTTTTGCTGTATTTACATCAGACACCACTACACTGGCACCTTCCGTTGCATAAGCAAGTGCAACACTTCTCCCTATACCGGAAGCAGCTCCCGTTACAATCGCAGTTTTACCCGTTAATATCTTCATATCCATTTAGTTTTCCAGATAACCTGAGTGATTAACCTTTTACAAAAAACAACATTATGTAAGAATTGTTTTATGATATGAGTCATTTTGAAAAATGATAAATAATTTCAGAATCAATAAATGACTTGACGGAATTTTCAGTTAGTCCATTTTATAAGTCCATTTTTTTCTCATAACTTTAATACAAATAACTAAATGGACGCTGCTATCATGGGTGCAAGAAACAATAATTACCATTATGCCACAGTACTTGAGGCCATCGATCAATTAAGGGCCAAAGGGTATCTGATGGATTTTAACCTTGAAGAAAACTGTATATCCTGCCAGGAAAGCAGGTTTTCACATGAAGATTTTGATATTGTGGAAATATACCGTTACGAAGGCGACACAGATCCGGCTGAAGAAGCGACCGTTTTCGGTATTGAGTCAGCTACGGGTATCAAAGGAATCCTGGTTACAGGTAACAGCGCAGAGCTTGGAAGCAAGGATCAGGCTATTCTGAGGAAACTGCATTACTGATTTAGTCCACATTTCTACACTTTCAAGACCTCTGTCCCTTATAAAGCAGTATTCGCAAAACCATTTGATGATACTGATGAACTTCGGAATGTTTCTGAAAGTTCTGACGCGGGGAAAACAGAGGCGGATATGATCATTGCATGAGCAACGCGGCCCTATTTTTTTTCACCGCTTCCTTCTTATGGTTATTTTTATAAAATTTATCACTAACCTTGTGATATCCTAAACTAAATATTCTTCGTTTATCGTGCAAACTACCGATAGTCAATTATGGGAGTCTTTTAAAAAAGGAGACCAGACAGCTTTCTCGCTTATCTACGAGCATTATATAGACGAGCTTCTAACGTATGGCTATCGCATCACCAATAACAGGCAGTTAATCAAAGACAGCATTCAGGATTTATTCCTGCATTTATGGAACAGCAGGGAAAGGCTCTCCGAAACCGACTCGATCCGGTTTTATCTCTTCCGGTCGCTACGCAACCGGATTTTACGGAATATTGAAAATCATAAAGAAACGCATCTGCCCGACATTACCCTCTATCCGGGGCTGGCAGAGCTTTCATTTGAAGATTCCCTGATAGCAACCGAGCAGGAATCAGCAACTACCGCCAGCCTGAAGAAAGCGATCGATAAGCTATCAAGACGTCAGCAGGAAGTCATTCAGCTACGTTACCATCATAATTTCAATAATGAACAGATTGCGGAAATGATGCACATTTCAAATCAGTCTGTCCGCAATTTACTCAGCAGGTCGCTTCACCAGCTCCGCGAATACCTCGAACTCGCCGGATGGCTCCTTTTTTGTGCAATAACCTGCTACTGGTAAAATTATTTTTTATAGAAAATGAGTACAAACCTTCACCCCTCCGGTTTAGAGGGACAGATACCTGTTGATATGCAAAAAAAATACGCTACATTTTTAACGGATGACTTTATTCTGGACGATTATTTCGTTCAATGGGTAAACACACCCGATTTGCATTCCAATCTTTTCTGGAAGGATTTTCTTGAACGCTATCCCGAACAGCAGGACAATGTTTTACAGGCAAGGACTATCGTCCAAAATCTGGCCGTGGCCAGTAAAAACGGCGTGCCTTCGCAGGATAAAACCGAAATCTGGGAGGGAATTGTCAGTCAGCTCACGCCTGCACCACGGCGTATCCGGCATAATGCCTGGTTCAGATTGGCTGCCGCTGCCAGCATCGTGCTTATATCAGCATTGGTATATCAGGTTTTCATGTCGCCCCATACACTCCCGGATTCATCAGAAATACAGAAAACATCCGCCACAAACCTGACTTTTGAAACCCTCGCTAATTACGATAATACGCCTAAAGAATATCAGCTTCCCGACCTGAGTAAAGTCATCCTTCAGCCAGGGGGCATTATCCGGTTCGTACGCAACTTTGACGGTCCGGTACGTGAACTGACGTTGTCGGGTGAAGCATTTTTTGATGTCACCAAAAACCCCGAAAAACCATTTATTGTAAAGGCTAATCAACTCGTAACAAAAGTATTGGGCACCAGCTTTTCGGTAAAAGCAAGGGAAGAAAGCCTGAATATCACTGTTGAAGTAAAAACAGGAAAAGTAACCGTTTTTACGGCCAATAAGGATAATGCCCAGGACCCTGAAACAAAAGGCATGATTCTCAGGCCCAATCAGAAAGTTGAATATATCAAAAGTGAGGAAAAAATGACACGATCGCTTGTCCGTGATCCTGAACCTCAGATCATCCCCGAAACATTGGAAGTTTTTGAGTTTCATGAAGCTCCGGTACCGACTATTCTGGAGGCCATGAAAAAAATATATCAGATAGAAATTCTCTATGACAAGGAAGTCCTTGCCGGGTGTCTGCTGAATACATCTCTCACCAATGAAACATTATTTCAGAAACTGGATGTTATCTGCGAAGCGATCAACGCCACGTATAAAGTAGTTGACGGAGAAATTATCATTAACGGAAAAAAATGCAGCTAATCTATAACCTGAACCAATCCCTTTTCACCGGCCTATGAAACAGAACAACTCTACTTAAATAAAAAAGAGCTCTCAATGATTGCGGCATTGAAAGCTCTCCAGAATTCAGCCTGATATTATTCATTATCAATGACATCCGAAAAAACCGGATGCAGGCTTCTTATTGCTTTTTCCTAAGACAATAATCATCAAATCAATGCAAAAACATTCACATATCCAAAATTTCCTATGCCGCCTTATGAAATATTCCATCATACAGGTATTCATAGTGTTGGTTTTCGCCGGTATGTCGCTGGCAAGGCCTGTTGACGCCCAGGATCTTCTGAATCAGAAGATAAACCTGTCTGTTGAAAACAAAAGCATCAATGATATTTTCCAGCAGATAGAAGATCAGCTCCATATCAAATTCACTTACCGGAGCCGGCTTATTCCGGAAGGAAAGCGGTTTAATATTTCGGCAAAAAATGAAAAGCTGAACATTGTACTGGATCAGCTGCTTTTACCGATGAACATCCAGTACAAAATTATTGGTCAGCAGATTGTCCTCACTAAGCAAACCCATCCCGAACCTGCCGTTCAGCCTATTCCCAGCGTGCAGATTAAGGCCATCGATTTCCCGGTAAAAGGAACAGTAAATGACGAAAACGGGAATCCCATACCAGGTGTTACCGTTATGGTCAGAGGGACTCAGATGGGTACTATTACCAATGCTGAAGGCCAGTATACCATTAATGTTTCTGACTCCAGAAGCGCAGTTATTGTTTTCTCCTTTGTGGGGTATGTTACTCAGGAACTATCTGTCAACGGCCAGTCTGCAATTGATGTTTCTCTCCTTACTGATACCAAAGCCCTTGAAGAAGTGGTGGTGGTGGGCTATGGAACACAGCAAAAGAAAGATATCACCGGAGCTGTTGCTTCTGTGCGCGGCGATGAAATCGCCCAGAGAAAAACAACCCAGATCTCACAGGCCTTACAGGGTACCATGCCCGGTGTAATGGTGACAAGAAATAACAATGCGCCCGGATCTACTGCCAGTATCCGTGTCAGAGGTATCACAACCATCACAGATGCGGGATCAAATCCGCTGATTATCCTGGATGGTGTCCCCATTGATGATATTAATTCCATAAACCCTAATGACGTTGAGAGTATTTCCGTGCTGAAAGATGCTGCATCTGCTTCCATTTATGGATCCAGAGCTGCGGCCGGCGTTATTCTCGTAACCACTAAAAGAGCAAAAAGCGGACAGGTTGGCATGGATTACACTGTAGAGTACGGCTTTGAAAAACCTACTCAGATGCCTACCTATGTAAGCGCCAAACGATACATGGAACTGGTGAACGAGCTTCGCTGGAATGATAATGGCAACGGCACCAATGAATACCCTACCTACAGCAAAGACATTATTGATAATTACGAATCCCTCCATAAAGAAAATCCGGATTTATATCCTGATACTGACTGGAAATCACTTATCCTGAAAGATTCAGCTCCGAGAAAGAGCCATATGCTCAGCATCTACGGTGCCGGGCAGTTTATCAGGACAAGGGTATCCCTGGGTTATGATGACACCAAAGCATTGTATAACAACCGGAATTATGAACGTCTGACAGCACGTATTAACAATGATATTACGATCAATAAATTCCTTTCTGCCAATGTGGATATCAATTACAAAAGAACCAATATTGATCAGCCGAACATCTCTCCTTTTTATGACATGGGCATAGCACCGCCTGTCTATGCCGCATTCTGGTCTGACGGGAGAATAGCTTCCGGGAAAGACGGTGAAAACGTGTATGCACGGCTTAATTACGGGGGATTCAGCCGCTCCTATTACAATCAGATTGGCGGAAAAATCGGCATTGATTTTACCCCGGTTAACGGCCTCAAAATCTCAGGTGTATTCTCTCCCTTCCTCAATGCCGATAAATCCAAAGTGTTCAGAACAAGAATCCCTTATACCTCTGCGGGTGACCCGAATACGGTATCCGGTTATATGTCAGGTTTTAATGAGACCACACTTACTGAAGTCAGAAATGACAATTACAGATACACAGCCCAGGCTATTATCAATTATAAAAAGCAATTAGGGGATCATGCTATCGATCTGATGGGTGGGTATGAGTTTTATTATGCCTTCAACGAAGATCTTGGGGCATCAAGAGGGCAATACCTTCTGACTAACTACCCTTATCTGAACATTGGACCGTTAGAGCTCCGTAACAATAACGGAAGCGCATGGGAAAATGCCTACAGATCTTGGTTCGGGCGCGCCATGTATAACTTCAGGGAAAAATACCTGTTACAGGCCAATGTCCGTTTTGACGGTTCTTCCCGGTTTGCCAAAGATTACCGCTGGGGTGCCTTTCCTTCCTTCTCAGCCGGCTGGGTAGTTTCAGAAGAATCCTTTATGAAAAACAGCACACCCTGGTTATCTTTCCTCAAGCTGAGAGCCTCATGGGGTACACTGGGGAATGAAAGAATCGGGAACTACCCCTATCAGGCTATTCTGAACTTTGAAAACAGTTCCCTTTTCTATCAGGGCAATAATGTGGTTTCAGCACAGGCTGCCGCACAATGGCAATATGCTATCCGGGATATTTCATGGGAAACAACCCAGTCAACTGATTTCGGTATTGATGCTCACTTCCTTCAGGAACGCCTGCGTTTCTCCGGTGATTATTACGTAAAAACCACCAAGGATATGTTGCTGGCACTGGAAATACCGGATTATGTAGGCTTTGATAATCCCGATCAGAATACGGGTAAAATGTTCACAAAAGGATGGGAATTTCAGCTTGGATGGAATGATAAGATAGGAGATTTCGGATATTCGGCCTCCTTTAATCTTTCTGATTTCAAATCCAAAATGGGTGACCTGGGCGGAACCGAATTTATCGGTGATCAGATCAAAATCCAGGGCAGTGAATTTAATGAATGGTATGGTTATGTATCCGAAGGGCTCTTTCAGACGCAGGAACAAGTGGATAACCTTCCGAAGCTGAACGCCAGTGTGGGTCGTGGTGATGTCCGTTACAGAGATATCAGCGGTCCGGACGGCGTCCCTGACGGTAAGATTTCTCCTGAATATGACCGTATTCTTTTAGGAGGGTCGCTTCCGCGTTTTATGTACGGGTTCAACGCACAGCTAAGGTACAAAAACTGGGACTTCGCCTTTGTGATTCAGGGTGTGGGAAAACAGAATTCAAGACTAACGGCCGACATGATCCAGCCACTGAGAGCCAACTGGGGAACTTTCCCGTCTATTCTGGAAGGCAATACATGGAGCCGTTACAATACGGACGCCGAAAACCTGAATATGCGCTATCCGAGACATACTTATACTTCTGTCGGTAACAATTACGCCTTATCCGATTACTGGCTGATTAACGGTAAGTATTTAAGGATCAAGAACATTAATCTGGGATATAATGTACCCACGCAGATAGCCGAAAAAGTGCGTCTTAAAGGCCTGCGCCTCTATGCGAGTGTTACAGACCTGTGGACGCTCAACAAATTCCCGAAAGGATGGGACCCTGAGATGAATTCCATGACTTATCCCATCACAGCTACCTACGTTTTTGGTGCCTCTGTTAAATTTTAAAATCCGGTCAATTATGAAAACGAAAATACTCATTAGCTGTTTTGGCATATTTACTTTACTATCCTGCGGTAGCCTTGATCTGAATCCGCTTTCTGACGGATCAAGTGAAACCTGGAACTCCAATAAGGAGGAAATAGAGATGTCATTGAATGGATTGTACAAAGATGCTTTCTGGATGGTTGATAACGATGACTGGACAGACGATCTGATGTACCGGGGTAATACCACACCCGTAACCGATGCGACCATCAACGGCGAAACAGGCTTTGTTACTACCTGGTGGGCCAATACCTACAAAGCCATTGCGCGTGCCAATATTGTCATTGAAAGTCTGGACAGAGCTGCCGATTTGCTTTCGCAGCAACAGATTGACCAATATGCTGCCGAAGCACGTTTTGTAAGAGCCTGTCAGTATTCCCGGCTTCTGTCTCATTTCGGTAACATTGTCTACACTGACAAAACACTGGATATTGACGAAGCCCTAAGTATGGGACAATCGGATAAGCAGACGGTTTTGCAGAAAATTTACGAGGATTTTGATTTTGCTGCGGCTAATCTGAAAACCACCTACAGTTCTTCTGAGCTGAAGCGTGCTACCGCGGGTGCTGCTTACGCCATGAAGGCCCGGATCGCCATTCAGATGGAAGACTGGGTGACGGCTCATACCGCAGCAAAAGCCTGTATGGATCTTGGTATCTACAAACTCCATCCTGACTATGCCAATCTTTTCCTTACTTCTACCAAAAATTCGGTAGAAACGATTTTCGGGTTACCGCGTTCCATTTCACTGGGTGTCGCTCTGGGTGGCCGTCAGGATTATATACCCCGGAATGCCGGGGGTTGGGGAGCCATGAATCCTACCTGGGATGTTTTCTGTTCTTATCTGTGTACGGATGGATTACCCATTGACGAATCACCGCTTTTTGATCCGCATAATCCCTTCAAAAACAGAGATCCGAGATGTACGGCATCCATTGTTGAATTTCAGACACCCCATCTGAACTTCATGTACCAGCCTCATCCGGATTCTGTCACTGTCAGAAGCTTTTCGACCAATACCTATGTCGAAAACAAAGATACCCGTACCATTGCTCAGTTTGCTTCTTTTAACGGGCTGATCTGGAAAAAAGGGGTTGCTAACGACTGGCTTCTGAATTCATGGAGAACCGAATCAGATAAAATTATCATTCGTTATGCTGACGTTCTGCTGATGTATGCTGAGGCTAAAATGGAATCCGGTACTATCGATGAATCGGTTCTGAATGCTATCAACATGGTGAGAGCAAGAGCCTATAATGTTGATTACACCGCTACGGGTCAGTATCCTGCAATCACCACAACTGATCCTGTACAACTTAGAAAAGCCATCAGAGCCGAAAGACGTATGGAATTTACACTGGAAAATATCCGCTATATGGATCTGGTGCGGTGGAAACTGGCCGAAAAAGTGCTGAATACACCCAATTATGGCATGCTGGATCCGGAAGATCTCAGGAAACTGGTTGTTCAGAAAGGGCTTTGGTTCTTCCCTGAAACACCTCAGATTGATGAAGACGGTATCGTCGATTTCAGCTCAATGTACAGCAAAGGGCTTGTAAAACAACTGAATCTCAGAAAATTTGACGCCAGCCGCCAGTACCTGTGGCCCATCCCCACAAAAGAAATCCTTACCAGCGGACTTAAGCAAAATCCAAATTACTAATCCATTGTAAGCTACAGTTGCGTCAGTAAATACTTTCGCGCTGTAGCTTATCTTAAATGATCATATTGAAGTCAAATTCCTACCTGATGAAAAAAGAATTATTAGGCTTTGGGCTCACGTGTCTGCTTGTCACTTCCTGTACAAAAACACCGGTTTCAGAAACAACCCATCCGCATTACAGTGGCATTTATCCGCATCTGGCAATGTATAATAATGAAGGCGAATGCGGTACCGGAGCGGTAGTACCCTGGGCGGGAAAACTCTGGGCGCTTACGTACGGCCCTCATTTACCGTATGGGTCTTCTGATAAGCTCTATGAAATTGACAACAACCTGAACCAGATCACCAGAGAAGAGAGTATCGGCGGCACACCTGCCAACCGGATGATCCATCAGGAAAGCAATCAGCTGTTTATAGGCCCTTATGCGATCAGTCAGAGCGGTGAAGTAAAGGCCATCCCCTATACCGCCATGCCCGGCAGGCATACCGGGAATGCACGGCATCTTACCGATCCTGCCGGGAAAATATACTATGGCACCATGGAAGAAGGGTTTTATGATGTGGACGTCAGCACGCTTTCTCCTTATATGTATTATGAAGACGGCAATGTCACCAACAAAAAAGGGAAAGACACGTCTGCCAACCAGCCTACAGCCTTATTACCCGGTGCACACGGAAAAGGATTATACTCGGGCCAGGGGGTGATGGTATACTCCAACAATGGTGAATCAGGACCGAAAGCATTAGAGCAGTTTGACATTGAGGCCGGTTCATTATCAGAATGGGATGGAAAAGAATGGAAAACGGTCCGAAGAAATCAATTTGTAGAAATAACCGGTCCGGGAGGAATCTACGGCAATAAAAACCCTGAAACCGACCCGATATGGGCTACAGGCTGGGATCATAAATCTGTTTTACTGGGTGTGCGTGATCAGAACAAATGGTCGTTTTACCGTTTGCCCAAAGCCAGTCACAGCTACGACGGCGCACACGGGTGGAATACGGAATGGCCGCGGATCCGTGATGTAGGTACTGAAAACCAACCTGATTACCTGATGACCATGCACGGCATGTTCTGGAAATTCCCGGGTACATTCACTTCTTCCAACAGTGCCGGAATCCGCCCGAGATCCGCCTATCTGAAAGTAATCGGTGATTATGCACGCTGGAATGAGCAGCTGGTTTTCGGTTGTGATGATTCGGCCAACAGAGAATTTTTAAATAAGCGTAAGGCAAAAGGTGGTATTGAAGGCCCGGGGCAATCCAATTCCAATTTATGGTTTACGTCCCTTACCAAACCCGACGAGCTGGGCCCTAATACCGCGGAAGGCGCACTGTGGATTTCAGAGGAAATCAAAGCCGGTCAGCCTTCTGAACCATTCCTTTTTGCAGGCTGGGATCAGCGAATGGCATGGATTAAAAACGAAGGAAATAACACAGCTACTTTTGTATTTGAAGTGGATAAAAACGGAAATGGCAACTGGACTGAATTATTGACTAAGGAAATAGTCGCCGGAAAAAACGAAGCGATCAGCTTTGATGCGGGTCAGAAAGGCGAATGGATCCGTGTCACCAGCCGGCAAAATACGAAGGCCACTGTACACCTTACTTATTCAGACAAAAGCCGGTTTTATAAAGAAGACGCCGCTTTGTTTAGCGGTATCGGTACAGTAAACGACCAGCAGCTGACTGCCGGTTTACTGTATGGCCTGGGAGATAACCGTCGTGCTTTAGGCTTACTGACCGGCGAACTTAACCAGTCGGTCTTTACAGCAGGTGATTATTACGAGCTGGACGGGAAAATGAATCTTGTCAAAAAGGAAGACCCCGAAACCTCCTCTTTTATTGCTCAGAAATTCGCCATTCCTTCCAATGCCGTCACCATTGACGAGGCATCGGTACTGGTTGTAGATGACAAAGGCAGAAGATGGCGGTTACCAAAAGGAAATGAACAATTTACGAAGCTCACCCAAAACGCCTCCACCAGGATTTGCCGTGAAGTAGCAACCGAAAGAGATTTATTCAATGCCCATGGCACTTTTTACGAGCTCCCGGCTGAAAACGCAGACGGATATGCCAAAATCAGGCCGGTGGCATCCCATCAGCTGAGTATCCACGACTATGCTTCCTACCGGGGTTTACTGGTGATGACGGGGATTAATCCGAAAGAAAAAAACAATGATCATATCATAAAATCAGAGGATGGCAAAGCGGCTGTGTGGGCAGGTACTATTGATGATCTGTGGAAACTGGGTAAACCCGTAGGGACCGGCGGTCCATGGAAAAACAGCCAGGTAAACAAAGGTGTCCCTTCTGATCCTTACCTGATCGGATTTTATGATAAACGTACGTTACAGTTATCACATCAGCAATCCGGGAATGTCACGTTTATTATTGAAACAGAGCCCATAGGCCATGGTCCGTGGATGCAGTATAAGGAAGTCACCGTTAAAGCCGGAGAGACTTTTGAATACCAGTTTCCGGAAGAGTTTCAGGCGCGCTGGGTTCGTATCCGCAGCAATGCTGATTGTGTGGCGACTGCCTGGCTGGTTTATCGGTAAGTTTCATCTATGGCAGGTCAGTTGAAGCATGGTGTCTTTGGGAATCTCATTTCCGCATTGCTGCTTATCGCAACCAGCGGACATACCCAGGATATGAACAAGCCCGTTGGTACTGAATACGCATTTACAGTACTGACAGAGGACTCTCTGGAAATCAGGGTACAGGCTGACCTGAATGCGCTTCAACGGCCGGTCAGTTATTCCAGCCTGATTGAAACTCCTGTGTGCGATGACAGCCTTTGCCATTTGGTACTGATTCATCTGTACTGGGATTTGCTGGGTAATTTTTACCGGTATGAGGTACCGGAAGACCGACCGCTGACCAAATTTGACCATGAAGAATTTACGCAGAAGGATCATGACAAGCTGTATGAAATTCTGGCCAATACCGAATCCCCATTGCGCGATTACCGGAAAACTGACCTGATTGACCATAGTGTAGAACTGAAGTCAGAAGTGGCTGACGCAGTGTCGGGTGCTACCAATACCACCATTAAAGACGATGTGATTGAGGGTGCTTTATACAGTACCTATACCCTTTGGCACATCGTAAACGGTAGTATTGCCAGGGAAATCCTGAAACGCACCGAAGCGTCAGTCACACCACAGCTTTTGAGCCATATGTTACATTCTGACAGTCATCATGAACAGTTTTATGCACTCACCCGGCTCGATGCCAACGACATGACCAATAGTCCGGTATTGCTGGAGCTCATTCTGAAAGGGAAGGCCTATGTGCCGCTTTTCGCTGTACAGAAATTACCTGCTGAAAGCTGGAATTCCCGTGAGTATCAGGAAAAACTATTCTCAGCATTACCTGTCATGTCCTTTGAATTGCAGAATGAGATTATTAATAAGTTATCCGGTGTAAAACTCAGTCCGGCAGCCACAGCTATACTGAAGGATAATATGAATAGGTTAACAGAGCAGCAACGCCTGAAAATAACCAAAGTCATACAGCACCCTTAAAATACAATCAATAATATGACGACAGCCTTACCATGATTGAAAAGTGTTGTCAGCTATTTCTAAATGAACCCCTTATAAAATGGAAGCAAAAAGAAGAGATTTTTTAAAAACCCTGGGATTGGGATCCGGTCTCTTTTTCGGGGACCCGGTTACGCTTTTCGGGAAAAGCCCTGAAGAAGCCGCACAGGAAATCAACAAAGAGGTATTTGCCATCCGGAAATACGAAACCGACCTGGTTGTAGCAGGTGGCGGTATGGCGGGTGTATGTGCAGCCATAGCAGCAGCCCGTAATGGTACAAAAGTTATTCTGATTCAAAACCGCTCCCGGCTGGGTGGCAATGCCAGCAGTGAAATCCGGATGCATATATCCGGTGCCAGTGCACTGAAACAGGTCTGGCGGGAAACGGGTATCCTCGAAGAACTGGTGCTTACGGAAGCCGTAGAAAACCCTCAGCGGTCTTATGAAATCTGGGACTATATCATGTACGATAAAGTGGTTTCAGAAGCCAATATCACTCTTCTGCTTGATGCCATTGTCTATGATACTACTGTAGCCAATAACCGCATCACACAGATCAAGGCGCTTTGCTCGCAAACAGAAGAGATCTACGAAATAAAAGCCCGGTTTTATGCCGACTGCACCGGCGACGGTACCATGGCCGCCAAAGCCGGAGCCGAATACATGCAGGGACGGGAAGCCAAATCCCAATGGAATGAATCAATGGCTGAGGAAGTTGCCGACAAAAAAAGTATGGGTAACAGTCTGTTATTTACTTCCTCCAGACATGACCGCCCAATGCCTTTTAAAGCTCCCGCATGGGCCCGGGAATATACAGCAAAGGATTTCGTCAAAAGGCCGATCAGGCAATGGGAATATGGCTATTGGTGGCTGGAGCTGGGCGGGTTGGAAGATATCGTAAAAGACGGACAAAAAATCCGTCATGATCTGATGGCCACGCTCTTTGGTGTCTGGGATTATATTAAAAACTCAGGAAATCATCCGGAATCGGCCAACTGGGCCCTTTCATGGGTAGGACTGATCCCCGGAAAAAGGGAAAGCCGCCGCATTGTGGGCGACTATATCATGAAACAGGACGACGCTATCAAAGACCAGCAATTCTTTGACCGGGTAGCCTATGGCGGATGGCCGCTTGATGACCATCCACCCGAAGGAATGAACGGTTTCGGCCTGATCCCGGCCAGGTCTATCCCGCTGGCTGGTCCCTACTCTATCCCGCTGCGGTCTCTCTACAGTAAAAACATTAAGAATCTCTGGATGGCCGGTCGGAATGTCAGCGTTTCCCATGTGGCATTATCCACTACCCGTGTAATGGCCACCTGTGCCCTGATGGGCCAAGCGATAGGAACGGCCGCGGCTTATTGTAAACAACGTACTCTCGATCCGGCAGGTTTAACAAGTGACAAGACTGCACTGAGTCAGTTTCAGCAGCTTTTATTACGGCAAGACCAGGGCATTTTGGGAGTAGTCAATGCTGATCCTGATGACCTGGCCAGAAAAACCAAAGTAAGCGCGTCCTCCGAAACCTCAGAGGGCCTGTCGGTACAGGTAATTGATGGCATTAACCGGGACATCAAAGACGGGAAAACGCATCAATGGCGTGCAGACCTGCAAAGCGGTAGTCAATGGATTCAGTTATCCTGGGATAAACCGGTAAGCATTAACCGTATTGAACTGACTTTTGATACCGGCCTGCAACGGTTCCTGAGAATTTCCCCTGAAGATTCTGTCTATAAAAATCAAGTCAGGAGAGCACAGCCCGAAACCCTGGCGGATTATAAAATTGAAGGTATCAGTAAAGGCAAAAACACGGCCTTAGTAGTAAATGAAGCTAATTATCTCCGGAAAGTGGTCCATGATTTCGATACCACCGAAGTAGAAGCCATACGGCTGACAGCACTCAAAACCAACGGAGATGCTTACGCCCGGATTTTTGAAATACGCTGTTATCTGGAAAAATAAGGTCTTGTATATAATATAAGGGAGAAAGGCTCTAATCTTTCTCCCGAATTCTTAAATTGGTGCCATGAAACAGATACTACTGTTATGGATCACCTGCTGTATATTTTCCGGCACATCGGGTGCACAGACTGATATCCCGCTTGTAACGCTGTCCGGTGAAACACAGGGAACAACCTATCACATTAAATACCAGGATCCGGAAAAAAGGAATTTCAAACCGGAAATCGAAAAACTGCTGGCAGATATTGACCGTTGTGTTTCCAATTACAGAACGGATTCGGAAATTTCCGTTTTTAACCGTTCGCATAGCATACTTTTTCAAAGGCCTTATTTCCTGGATTTGCTGAAGAAATCAAGGGAAATTTTTATGCAGACCGACGGCGCTTTTGACCCTACGGTTTTCCCTTTGGTGGAAGCTTACGGATTCGGACCTGACCGAAAGAGGGATATCCCGCAAAACATCGACTCCGTGCTCAATCTGGTAGGGTTTGATAAAATAGCATTTGACTCTGTAGCGGTATCCAAAGCAAAAGAACACGTACGCCTTGATTTTAACGCCATTGCCAAAGGCTACACGGTAGATCAGATCGCAGAACTGCTTGCCTCCCGCCATATTGAAAATTACCTGATTGAAATTGGCGGGGAATTACGTTGTGCAGGAGTCAAAAGCCCGGGTCAGCCCTGGAAAGTGGGAATCGAAAATCCGTTCAGTACAAAGCAATTATCAGGTACCATCATCATCAAAAACCGGGGTATGGCTACTTCAGGCAATTACCGCAACCGCTACAGTAAAGACGGAGAAGTGTATAATCATATCATCAATCCTAAAACAGGCGGCTATCAGGCAAGTGAACTTTTCAGTGCTACAGTACTGGCGCCAGACGCCGCCACCGCTGACGCCTACGCGACGGCCTTTATGGTAATGGGACTGAAAAAAACCCGGCAGCTGCTGGCTCATCATCCCGAGCTGGATGTATATCTGATCTATGCCGGTACAGATGGAAAAACGACTGCTTACATCTCAGACGGGATCAGGGATAAAGTCCATCTATTGTCAGAAAACCGGGAGAATTAACGCTTCAATTCACATTTTACAAAACATTTTGTAGCTTTCGAGTAAGTTTCAAGTCTAAATTATTGATAAGGGATTGAACTAATACCGTAATCATCCGGTATTGTAGGCAGTCATATCCTGAAAATACAAATACTTACAAAAAGTTAACTGATGTATACGATTGAAGAACAAATAACCCGGTACGGATACGTAAATGAGGCTGTTGCTGAAGGTATTGATCTGGTGGCGGAAATTCAGCGACTGAAGAAAGAGAAAAATGCCGTCATTCTTGCCCATTATTATGTAGACGGAGCGATTCAGGACATAGCTGATTTTGTAGGAGATAGTCTGGGCCTTTCCCAGCAGGCAGCTGCTACCGATGCCGATATGATTGTCTTCTGCGGTGTGCATTTTATGGGCGAAACGGCCAAAATCCTCAGTCCGCATAAAAAAGTGGTCATTCCGGATCTCAATGCCGGCTGCTCACTGGCCGATTCGGCCCCTGCTGATAAATTTGCCGCATTTAAAGCACAGTATCCTGATCACCTGGTGATCAGCTACATCAATTGTTCGGCCGAAATTAAAGCCCTGACCGATATTGTCTGTACCTCATCCAATGCCTTGAAAATCGTTAACAGCTTACCGGCTGACCAGAAAATCATCTTTGCACCCGACGCAAACCTGGGACGCTACGTAGCCCATAAAACCGGCCGTGATCTGGTATTGTGGGACGGTGCCTGTATTGTACATATTGATATTTCAAGAGAAAAACTCCAGCAACTCCGCAAAGATCATCCGGAAGCGCTGCTTATTGCTCACCCTGAATGCAAAGAAGACATTCTGTTACAGGCTGATTTTGTCAGTTCCACCACCGGATTATTGAAATTTGTTGCGGAAAGTGAGCATGATACCTTTATTGTGGCTACCGAGGCCGGTATTCTGCATAAAATGAAGCAATCGGTCCCCCACAAAAAACTGATTCCGGCACCCGCTACTGATAACAATACCTGCGCATGTTCCGAGTGTCCCTATATGAAAATGAATACTCTGGAGAAATTGTATAATGCCCTGTTATTTGAACAGCCCGAAATCACTGTTCCGGAAGACATCAGACTGAAAGCGTATGATTCCGTAGCCCGGATGCTTGAATTAAGCAAGGGTATCTGATTCACAAAGGCTGCTTTTCTACAGGGAAGCAGCCTTTTATATACCCCCTCTTTAAAAGACACTAATTTTATCCATAAACCTAAGATCAGCCAGTGATTATCTGGTTTTCAGTTATGCCACAGTTTGATTTTCTAATCATCGGTTCCGGAATTGCGGGCTTGAGTTATGCGACCAAGCTGGCCCGTCATTTTCAGGAGAAGAAAGAAGAGGTTTCTATTGCTGTTATCACAAAAGTGCAGGCCGATGAAACCAGCACCAAATATGCACAGGGCGGAATAGCCGTAGTCTGGTCCGAATCCGATTCCTTCGAAAAACATATTGAGGACACCATTGATGCCGGTGGTGGCATGAATAACCATAAGGTTGTGGAAATTGTGGTCAGGGAGGCACCGGAGCGTATCAGGGAACTGATCGATTATGGCACCCGCTTCGATAAGGAGCCCGGAGGACATTATGACCTGGCCAAAGAAGGCGGTCACTCTGACCACCGGATTCTGCATTTTAAAGATATTACCGGGGCTGAAATCGAAAGAGCGCTGCTGGAAGAAGTAGAACGTCATCCTTCTATCCGGATTTTCACGCACTATTATGCGGTGGAGCTTATCACACAACATCATCTGGGTGAAACGGTGTACCGCTACAGGGAGGATATCCGTTGTTTCGGCGCTTACGTGCTTAACCAGAATACAGGGGAAGTAGAGAAATTCACTGCCCGTACGACCATGCTGGCCACAGGCGGCATTGGCAATATTTACCAGAGTACCACCAATCCGACCATCGCCACCGGCGACGGCATTGCCATGGCATACCGGGCCAAAGGTCTTTGTGATAATCTGGAATTCATTCAGTTTCATCCCACAAGCTTTTATCTTCCCGGCAAAAAACCTTCTTTCCTGATTTCAGAGGCCGTCAGAGGTTTCGGGGGCATTCTGAAACATGCCGATGGCAGCACTTTCATGGAAAACTATGATAACCGCCTTTCTCTGGCACCCCGTGATATAGTGGCACGTGCCATTGATTCGGAAATGAAGAAAAAAGGTGTTGATCATGTATATCTGGACGTCCGCCATCTCGACTACGATAAATTCATTGAACACTTCCCCAACATTACCCGGTATTGCCTGGATAACGGCTGCGATATCCGCACCGGTATGATTCCGGTTGTACCTGCACAGCATTATATGTGCGGAGGTATTAAAGTCAATGAATGGGGACAAACCAATATCAATTTCCTGTATGCTGTGGGAGAATGTGCCTGCACAGGCCTCCATGGTGCCAACCGACTGGCATCCAATTCCCTGCTGGAAGCCGCCGTTTTCGGGCACAGGGCTTATCTGAGTACCATTGAACATCTGGATGAGGTGGTCTCTCCTGATAACCTGCCGGAATGGGACGATGCCGGGACCACTCATCCCGAAGAAAAGGTGCTGGTCACGGAAATGACCCGTGAACTTAACAGTATTATGTCGAATTATGTGGGTATTGTACGCACCCACCGACGGTTGAAACGTGCCTACGACCGGCTCGAATTATTACATCAGGAACATGAGCAGCTTTATAAGGAATCCAAAGTTTCGGTAGCGATCTGCGAACTCCGGAATATGATCAATGTATCGTACCTGATTATCAAAATGGCAATGGCCCGAAGGGAAAACATAGGTCTGCATTATAATCAGGATAATAAGTGAGACATCAGATAGAAAGTAAAATGCCCGGCATTTCTTACCGGGCGTTTTACTTATATGATAACCCAGCTACTTCTCCATCACACTTTTCGCTAATCCGCCCGGCATTTCAATCACACGCAGGTTCCGGAATTCAATCTCTGCGCCCTCCGATTCAAGACACATATAGCCTTTCCGCTGAGTGGACTGACTGATGCCGTTTACAAATTTTCCGTTCACAGAAAGTTTGATTACTCCATCGACACAAACTACCTCATACGAATTCCATTCTCCGCGGCCTTTGCAACGGTTTTCCACTGACTTACTGCGCTCGCCACGGGGATTATCGGGAGTAGTAACGACCCCTCCCGTACCAAACAGCTCGCCATGTACATAAGCAATAGGCGGTTCTGCACCGTTTCTTTTATTCAGCTTTACCCAATCGAGCTCCAGCATTTGTACTTCAACGCCGTCAGGCAGACGATTTTCTCCCGGAACAGCACTGCTCCACATAAACATCCCGGAATTTCCGCCCGGCTCCATGTGACGCCATTCCACATGCAGGATATAGTTTTCAAATTCACGTTCACTACGGGCCACTCCGATAGGAAGACCTTTACAGACCAGTATACTGTCACGAACTTCCCAGGTTGCTTTTTCGGTATTGACGTTGATCCAGTTAATGGGTTGGTTAGGAATATCAGTTTTATGGATACCCAGGCTTTTTTCTAAGGGAATTACTTCTCCAAAAGTAAATAAGCGCTCCTGGGCAGTTGCTGAGAAGCTAAAAAAAACGGTAATAAGCAGTACTAAATTAATTCTTACGCTCGGGTACATAGAAGTATAAAGGCTAAAGGTTAGTGACCATTGGTACAGGAAATGTAACATTAAATATGCACAACCGTTCCGGTTTAAGCACGATAATTTATTTTATCATTCAAAGTACCCTGCTCTGTATACCGGATTATACAACTTTTAAAACGTATGTTTAACCTCATTTCAGGGAAGAGGAAATCACTGTCCCGCCGTTAGACCGATGGATACCACAACACTTTTTATCCTGTTTTCAGTCTTTCTGATGCCGGGTAAATAACTGATTGTCAAAAAAGGGCATTAGCCTCGTCGTCGTATTATTATCCCTGACTCCTGCCTTCTCTAATGACCTGAGTCCTGAAATACCGGATATAAATCGCCCGGAACGTTTAATGCATATATTAAATTCCCCTTCTATTCCGATCTGCATTTGTTGTATTTCTATTTCATAACAGGACAGCCCCTGTTCTTCTACGAAATATTGAATGATACCAATATAAACCTTTCTCTTTTTATGAAATTAGGATAAAATCACATGAAAGGAGAGAATTAACACCTATTTGGTTTGTCCCTATTTATAATTTGTCTAATTTCGCCAATTATTTATTATTATTCTAAATTAATTCTGTTGACAAATCACTTAACAGTCAGTTTTTCCTGATCCGGCAAATGTGCATATGAGACCAATATTTACTTTCCTTCTAACTGTATTCTCAATTTCCGAATCTTTGGCACAAAGCGCTACCCTCCGGGGGCGGGTAACATCCGATGAAAACAGTCCGGTAAGTTTTGCAACCGTTCAGCTTTCGAAGGGTACAGTTGGCACAACAACAGATGAAGCAGGTTATTATGAAATTACGAACCTGCCTTACGGCCAGCATTCGCTGATCGTATCGTCTCTGGAAATTCACCGCCACGAATCGAAAATTTCCATTCAGAAAGCGGTGCATACCCATAACATTACTGTAAAACTCAAAGGAGCAAATGAGCTTTCGGAAGTAACAGTTGTCGGAAAAACTGAGAAAAAACAACTTGAAACCCAGGGATTTGCGGTAACCATTATTGAAACCAAAGAAGCTTCCCTGCGAAATCTGACCACAAATGAATTACTGGACAGATCGGTAGGGGTACGTGTCCGTCAGAACGGTGGTGTGGGGTCTCGAGTGGAGTATAACCTGAATGGAATGTCGGGGAGCGCGGTGGGCTTGTTTCTCGATGGAATCGAAATCTCAACCTATGGCTCTTCATTCAATCTGAATAACATTCCGCCGGCAATGATTGAGCGTATTGAAGTCTACAAAGGTGTACTTCCCTCCCACCTTACAGGTGACTATGTGGGCGGTGCTATCAATGTGGTTTTGAAAAAAGATGCTTCCCAGAACAACATTACTGCTGCTGTTTCTTACGGCTCTTTCAATACTTTTCAGTCTGATTTGTCAGGAACTTACCGAAATAAGAAAAACGGCTTCACTACCCGGGCTTCCGGCTTTTATACCTATACAGATAACAGTTATACAACCTGGGGCAAGTTTTCCAAGTTTGTGCATCCGGACAGGACGCTGGAACGATATTACAGGGCAAAAAGATTTAATGACGCCTACAAAACTATTGGAGGGCGGTTTGAAGCAGGGTTTACGAATGTTAAGTGGGCAGATCAGTTCTTTCTGGGCTATAATGCCTCTGACACCTACAATGAAATCCCGCACGGCACTACGATGGCCAGGCCGTATGTAGGAAGATTTGCAGAATATACAGCTCATGTATTCAGCCTTAATTACAATAAAAACAACTTCCTGATTAAAGATATGGCATTGAATGTCAATGCTGTACGCAGTTACCGGAGTACTTTTGTACAGGATACCGTAGGCCAGATGTATAACTGGGACGGTAAGCCGAGAATGCTGATCAGAAACGGAGTGGAAATACCTGTTCCTCCCATTGCGGGGATGGGCCAGCAAGGGGCTAAAAGTATAACAGAAGTGAACCGCCAGATCACCAATATGCGCTCTAATCTGGCTTATACTATTATATCAGGCCACCGTGTATCTGTAAATCACAAATTAGAAACAACCGCCAGAGATGACAAAAACCTGTTAAATCCTGTAGACCAGAACATGGTAACGGTCAGCAATGTGATGAATAATATTTTCGCAGCTAACTATGAATCACAGGTGCTGAACAATAAATTAAAAACAAACATACTTGGTAAAATCACCTCTAACCGGACTGTTCAAACCAGGCCCGAACTCATTACGCAGGATGGTGTCACAACCGTAAACAGAATCACGAACAGGACCTTAAATATAAATAAAGGGTATGGAGCTACCGTTTCTTACAATGTAGTTCCTAAAGCGTATATCATTGGATCGACAGAAAACTCTTATGTCACGGCCACAGAAAGTCAGCTGTATGGTGATCCTGAAAATAACATTCTGGAAAATCCTCACCTTGTGCCGGAGAAGAATGTGAACTACAATCTGGGTTTCCGGTATGCATCGTCAGGTACCGAAAAGCATAAATTTACGGTATATGCCAATACTTTCTGGCGAAACGGGTTCAATAAAATAACCCAGCAAGCTGTTGAGGATCAGGTTATTCAGGGAAGGGAAAGTGATGCTGATATTGAAGTAACAAAATATGTAAACCTCGGAAAAACGCAATCCAGAGGGTTTGAAGCTGAAATCATCTATGTCTATAATAACCGTTTGAACGCTTTATTTAATTTCTCTAAATTCAATTCTCTGTTCAAGCAGCAATTTGATGCGAAAGGCAAGCCGCACGACCTGTACAATCTTCAGTTACCCAACGAGCCTTTCTTTACAATGAATGGTAGTGTACAGTATCGTCTGAACGACAAATTTCAGAAGAATTCAATTCTTAACCTCTATTACAACGCTGCCTACGTTGCGCCATTCCAGACAGTGTGGATGGAGTCAGAATGGTTTACCACACCTACCCAGCTTTACCATGATCTCGGAGCCAGCTACCGTCTTCCGAAAGGAAAACTGGTGGTGAGTCTGGATATGAAAAATGTACTGAACGCTGAAATGTATGATAATTTCGGCGTACAAAAACCTGGGAGAAGTATTTCTGTAAAACTGAATTATACAATTAGTAAATTTTTATAAACCTACGTCAAACTATGAAAAGAACATTTTTTAAATCAACTTTTCTTTGTGCAATTATCCTCGCAGGTGCATTGGGTGCTTGTGATAAAGATCCCAAGAATCCAGAACCCGGTCCGGATAATCCCGGAGAAGATAGAGAATTCATTTCATTAACCGCTTCTATACCGGATGAGGCCGGCACAGCAGGAAATGGCGGAACTATGGCCTACGCTATAACTCCTGAGCAAGCCATTGACCCTAATTTTTCACTCAATATTTATAACGATGGGTTCGGACTGAGATCTGCCCGTACAGCTCGTGTACAGGCTTCTGATAACGGAAGGGAACTGTATAATATCCAATACACGGGTGAAGATGGCGGTGTCTTTAACAAATACAATGTAAGAGGTGGCAAGGACTTTTTCGATACCGGCAATGAACTGGATCTGTCTGATATTATCGGGACTTCTCCACGCTGGACCAAAGCTGCGGAAGATATTGGAATCGGAGTTCACCTTACAGGAAGTACAACAGTTACAGAAGGGGAAGCTCCTAACCACGTTTTCAAATACACAAGAGGTACGGTGAGAATCGCGCACATTGATCTTAAGAATTCCAGCGTACGTAACTCTACTGAGTTTGATTTCCCATTCCCGGCTGAGCTGGAGGCTCAGGGATATTCGGTCGGGCGTATTGATGTGCCTGTACTCAACGCTGATCAATCAAAAATCTACATTGGTTGCAACGTGACAAAAATCGATCCTAACAAACTGTCTTACAATGCAAGTGGTGACCCAATCTGGGCCAATGATGCAGCCAACCGTACACTGGGAACCACTACGCTGGTGGTGGACTTCCCTTCTTTGCAGAATCCTACATTAATTTATTCTGATTTAAGCAAAGTGAATAACCACAGTTATCGTACGATGACCCAATATGTAGGCGATGACGGACACGTTTATCAGGCAACAGCTACATCTGGTACAGATATCCTGCGTATCAGCAAAAGCACTAATGCCTACGACAACAATTACCATTTTAGTTTAGATCAGGCGCTGAGCATTACCGGTACCCGCATTATGGCCTGGAGATATATTCAGGACGGTATCGGTCTGGTTTTATACAACATAGGCGGAAATGGCGGCTATATGGCGCTTATTGATCTGAATGCTAAAACTGCAACCAAACTTCAAAGTGATTATGAGGCATCACTTGACTTTGGCCAGTATCAGAATATTGCCGTAAGCGGAGATAACGTATACGTTCCTCTCACTCCGATGGGTGAAGCGGGAAATCTTTATGTTATCAACTGGAAAACCAAAGAAGTAACAAAAGGAATGAAATTAACCGGTAAAACCGGATCTAGCTATATCGGATCCTATTAAAATCTCATAATCTTAATATGGATTACATTGGTAAAATGACTGTCTTCATGGCAGTCATTTTACTTTTACGGCAAAAGGCTCAGATAATAAATTCCACCCTGAAATGACCGTTAACGGATTCTGCGTCTGCTCTTCTTATTGAAAC
>JBEBXQ010000017.1:0-47699 GCA_040391535.1 Telluribacter sp.
TTTACTGAAAACCGAAAGGTTCTCCTGTTCGTTACCAGCCTTCCATTGGTTATGACTTTCTGTCAGTATAGTAAATGCATAACGTATGCAGTAAACCGGAATTGAAGATTTGGTACCTTATATTACCTGACAGAAACCATGAGCCCCAATCTTACAGATATGCTTTTTTTGAAGGTATAATAACCTTGAAAATACTACTTTTACAGGAAAAAACGAAAAGTATGGTATCAGGAATTCTTGAAAGATTAAAACGGAAAGAAGTAAAATTCGCAGACGTTATCGGACTCATCGATGCGCATTATACCCATGTTCCCACAGCGTTTGAAAACGGAGCGCAGAAGAATGGCAGTACTGAAAATCAGGGAAGTGCGAAAGTATTTGCATTTGCACAGCTTAACAGGCTGGACAAAGAGCAAACCCTGCTGTTATTTGCTGAACATTATGAGGCGGTACTGGCTGCCCCTGAGTCCTCAGATCATCAGAATATCCGGCAATTTATGTTGCATGGATGGGAGGGGATAACGTTCCAAGGGACAGCCCTGACTGCAAAACAGGCTTAGTAAACCGGGATGGCTTTAGTTCGTTGATATTCAGGGCAACGAACTAAAGCATCACTCAGGCATAGCTGTTACAATCCGGCTGCGCTATCTTCATCAATGAACAGCCACGCATTTGGATGATTGCGTAAAATAGTCGAAGGATAAGCTTCGCTGATTTCATCCTGTAACGTATGGGCAATAGCTTCGGCTTTATTGGTACCGGGAACCATACAGAAAATGGCAGCAGGTTTGATTAAGGTAGGAATAGTCAGGGTAAGCGCCGTTTCAGGTACTTCATCCAGCGATGCAAAACAGCCGTCGTTGACCTGCTGATTACGGCTGGTCAGGTCAAGGTCCACTATTTTTACCGTTTTCGGGTCATTAAAAAAAGCGACATGGGGGTCATTAAATGCGATGTGGCAGTTTTCCCCGATCCCCATACAGACAATATCAACGGGGTGCTCACGGAGTAGCTGAGCGTATCTGATGCATTCTTCTTCAGGATCGGTAGCGTTACCGTTCATATAGAAAACCTGTGCCACCGGGACCTGACTGAATAACCGGTCTTTGAGAAATATCCCGAAATTCTGAGGTGCATTGGCATCCAGGCCGATATATTCATCCATATGGAAGGCATGGATTCTGTTCCACTCTATATCTTCTTCCGCAATCAGGGCATTAAGGAATTCATTTTGAGACGGTGCCGAGGCAAATATGATATTGACTTTGTCTTGCTGAAGATGTAAATTCCTGATCGTATTGGCGAGTTGCGTAGCTGCATCTTTTCCAAGCTGCTGACGATCTTCAAAAACGCTTACATGCAACTGATCTGCCTTGAAACGCCGGACGGATGATAAGGAAGTATTCATGATGATAATATTAGAATTCAAGATCAGGGATTTCTTTGTTGAGTGTAGAAATACCTGTATTATTTATGTATTGCTCAGATAGGGATTGCTACCTTAAATATTCTGTTGTTTATTGTATACTATTTTGCCGTTTACAATGGTAGCCGACACCTGTATCTGCTCATCAAAGAGAATGATATCTGCATCTTTCCCTATGGCAATCGAACCTTTCCGGTCATCTATTCCCATAATACGGGCAGGGGTAGTACTGGCCATTCTGATGGCTTCAGGGAGATTGACTCCGGCTACATAAACCATATTCCGTACAAGCCTGTCGAATGTGGCGACACTACCGGCAAAGGCTGTAAGATCAGGTAATTTGGCAACGCCGTCTTCTACGATAACCCGTAAGCCGTCTTTGAGAGATCCCAGGATACTTTCACCGGGAGGCATGCCTGCAGCTCTCATGGCATCGGTAATGAGTGCCGTTTTATCAGCCCCTTTTATTTTGTAAATCAGTTTCAGCAATGGCTCAGGAAGGTGAACACCGTCAGCGATGATTTCCACATCCATGTCAAGCAGAAAGGCACTTTCAATCGTACCTGCATAGCGGAATGCATTTTTGCGGGTAACTCCCGACATAGCCGAATATAGATGGGTTGCGAGTGAATATCCGTTATCATAGGCTTCCAGCACGTCATCATATAATGCGTCGGTATGGGCAACAGCGGCTAAGATCCCTTTTTGTTTCAACCGCTGGCCAAATGCGATAGCACCATCCAGCTCAGGAGCGGCACTCCAGCGGACGATGGAATCAGAATAGGCCAGGATTTCTTCATATTCGGCCGGGTCCGGATTCCGGATATAGCGCGGATCCTGCGCGCCGCGCTGGGATAATGCGAAATAAGGTCCTTCCAGGTGTATACCGAGAAAAGAGGCCCCTTTTTCGTTTTTCCTGCGGGCTTCTTCGTAAACATCCAGTGTGTTAAGTAAGTCAGCCTTTTCAGCGGTGAGCGTAGTAGGCACCATCGCAGTGGTCCCGTAACGGGCGTGAGTTTCGGCAATGGTCAGAAAGGCATCCACGGTGCCGTCCATAAAATCGCTCCCGCCGCCTCCGTGAATATGGATGTCAATAAATCCGGGGGAAATGTACCGGCCGGCGGCATCAATAACTTCAGCACCCGGCACATCGGCATCCCCGGCATGGATTCCCGTGATTTTTCCGTTTTCCACTACTACCGTTCCGCCTTTGATCTGGCGGAACGGGGTAATAACGATGCCGTTGGTTATTTTTAATTTCATTATTGCAACAAGTTAAAAGGAATTACCATTTCCTGAGCTTATGTCCTTTTACAGCATAAAATACCAGATACAGGTAACAGGGAATTAAGACCCAGTAAGCAAGCCGGGTAGTATAGGTATCAGCAAAATGACCGTAAAACAGGGGCATAATGGCATTACCGCAAAGTCCCATAATCATTATGGAAGAACCGAGCTTGGTAAACCGTCCGAGTCCGTCAATGGCCAGTGGCCAGATACCCGCCCATACCAGCGAGTTGGCCAGTCCGAGCAGCACCACAAACCAGATGGAAATATCAGCGGTGTGGCCTAAAAAGGTCACATCTCCGGTGGCATAAATAATACCCAGTGAAAAGAGTGTGCCTAATACGGTACAGATTCTGAGTGCGGTAACCTGACTTATCAATTTGGGTATGGTCACGATACCGATAAAGTAACCGATAATAGTACAGGCCAGGGTATAGGATGGAAAGGTTTTGGCTTCGAGCAAATCGATATCCATTGAATTGGCATAACCGATAATGGTATCAATGGCAATAACCTGTGTTCCCACATGAAGAAAAATAGCTACTGCACCGAGAATAAGGTGCGGAAACTGAAAGATGCTGGTTTTATCGGAATTGGCAGTTGCCACTTCTGCACTTTCATGCTCTGTATCTATTTCGGGAAGAGGGGAGCGGTAAACCAGGTATCCCAGTATGACCAGAAAAGTACCTAAAGCTGAATAGGGTGTAATCACCCGGCGGATCAGCTCATCCAGAGCGGCACTGCGTTCTACATCGGTCATCGAGCCCAGCTGAGCAAACAGATCGGTATCGGTAGGACGAAGGATAACTGCAGCAAAAATCAGCGGAGATACAATCCCGGCAGCTTTATTACAGATCCCCATGATGCTGATACGCTGAGCGGCTCTTTCTTTAGGACCCAGAATGGTAATATAAGGATTGGCGGCAGTCTGTAATATGGCAAGTCCGATACCGATGGTAAACAGTCCGATCAGGAATATTTCGTAAGTTCTCGTAAGCGCGGCGGGTACAAAAATGAATGCACCGATCGCCATAGCCCAGAAACCAAACATCATGCCCATTTTAAACCCGAATTTTTTCAGGATAAAAGAGGCCGGCACCGACATGACGAAGTAGGCAATGTAAAAGGCGAATGCTACCAGATAGGATTGAAAACTGGTGAGTTCGCATGCAATTTTAAAGTAAGGGATCAGAATGGCGTTTACCCAGGAAATAAACCCGAAAATAAAGAACATCACACCGATCAGGAATATGGAGAGGATAGTCTGATTTTTGGTCAGACTATCCACCATTACAACGTTACTGTTGTTTTTCATGATACAGATTAAGGTTATACGGTTGGTTCCCAGCCTTTCTGGTATTCTCTTTTCCAGAGCTTAGCGGCTTGTTTGTTATTTTTAATATGACCATTGCCAGGATCAAGTTCGAGAGTAGCACCTGTTCTGTAAGCGATGTTACCGAGCTGACAAAGGAGCGTACTCTGATGACCGCTCGTAATGTCGGATGCCAGCTTTGAACCTTTTTTGATACCATCAAAGAAATTCTGGAAGTGGATAGCATCCAGTGCCTGCGAAGGGTTCATATTATTGCGGGGATCTATCGGCATGTCATTTTTGACATCTTTTACCACATTGTTTTTCAGGTCAAAAACTTTGTAGGCGTTGCCTCCGTCGATCTGTAATGCGCCTTTTTCTCCATAGAAAATAAGCCCGACACTGCTGCCTTCAATATTCTTGCCGTTACAGCTGCGGCCTTCCCAGGTCATGGAGCCTTTGTCGCCAAAGTCAAGGTTAATGACTTGTGTGTCTGGTGTTTCCCAGTCGTCTTTATAATGGAAACGCCCGCCGTTGGATGAAACACGTGTAGGATAATCAACATTCATACCCCAGCGCATCAGGTCAAGCATGTGTGTACCATTGTTCAGGGATTCGGCAGTTCCCCAATGCCAGAACCAGTGCCAGTTGTAGTGAATAAGGTTGTCTTTGAAAGCACGGCGCGGGGCAGGTCCCTGCCACAGCTCATAGTTCAGCCAGGAAGGAACGGCTGTTTCTTTTCCGACTCCTATGGATTCGCGGTTATTGGTATACCATCCTTTGGCAAAATAAACCCTTCCGATAATACCGTTGTGTACTTCCTGAATGGCTTTGGCGACATTCGGCCAGGAACGGCGCTGGTTACCCATCTGGATAACATTGTTATATTTTTTCTGTACGGCAATCAGCAATTCACCTTCATGCGGATTATGACTGCACGGTTTTTCAAGATATACATGTTTACCTGCTTTGGATGCCAGAATAGCCGCCGGAGCATGCCAGTGGTCAGGAGTAGCGATAATCATCGCGTCCATATCCTTGCTTTCAAGTGCCTTGCGGAAATCAGGTTCATTGGCAGGTTTGCTGTTCTGAATTTTTTCAACGGCATCTATACATTTGGAAGCGGCGCGGCTGTCAACGTCTGAGATAAAGGTCACATTGCAGTTGGGTTGCAGGGCAAAGTTGGTCGCCAATGCAAAGCCACGGCTGTTTACACCCATCACACCTACGTTTATCTTTTCATTGGCCCCCATAATATTACCATAGCTTTTCGGGGAAAATCCAGGTAATATACCCCCGATTGTAAACAGGGCGGTTCCGGCCATTGATTTTTTCAGGAAGTCTCTGCGGGAATTTTCCTGATTTGATTTTTTGTCAGTTTTCATAGAAAATACAAATTGTTTGAAGGACTATACCGGGTCGGTTGTTTAATTGTTTGGTTATTGAATGTATTAATGTTGTGACACTTCGTCAAAAAAATCTCCGATCTGACGGGTCATTTCCGGGGTCAGACGGTTAATTTCATCTGGTGTCAGGTATTTAAGGTTATTTTCTTTCTGATATAGGGAAAAGGTTTTGCGTACAGTGTTCATACTCTTTTCCAGTGCATTTGTGTCGGTATACTTATCCAGCACCGGAGCGACAATCATCAACGGACGGGGCGCTATGGAACTGATCAGTTCGGTATAATCTACCGGAACCTGTGCAGGCTTATCCTGAAACCAGCCCAGGCGCGGGATAAAGCCGTGCTCTGACGAGACCGATCGGATGGTCTCTTTTTCGGGGCTGCTGCTTCTCCAGGGCGTAAAGGCCGCAACGGTTGCCACACCGGCCACTCTGTTATCCAGAGCGGCTGAAAGTAATGCTACCTGGCCACCAATGGCATTCCCCAGCAGAAAAATTCTGCCCGCGTCAATATTCTCCATCGTTTCCAGTGCATCAATGCAATCCTTTACATCTTCCACCATTTTTCCCATTTTTGACCATTGCGGAAACCGGCGGTAGAAATGTTGTCCTTCTTCAATTCGCGTACCGAATCCGAGCATATCAAACGCGAGTACTGCATAACCCCGGTCGGCCAGACTCTGGAACAGCGCTGAATTACCTCTTCCGGGATTTTTGCTGTATCCGTAGGCATAGCCATGTGCATAGGCATATTCATGCAGGAAAATAATCACCGGAATCTTTGCGTTCTGTGCGGGTTTCTGACGGCGCTCTGCCAGCGGCATATAAATGGTGGCACTGAGGTGATCTCCAATGCCGGTATAAGGACCATAATGTATCTGTTCGGTACCATTTACGGCGGGCCTTCCTGTGGTCAGGGATATCCAGTCCATGCGCGATACGGTGGTGGGTGCGGTATCGACCGGTTTTGCCTTTGCAGGAGCTTTTCCCAGGAGCCACTGAAGATTATCCTGAATTTTTTGCCTTAGCTGAGCCGATGTATCTGACGGGGTTGCTGTAAGGGTCACCGGCATCAGCTTTTCAATTTCTTTTTTGTCTGTCGTGTGGTGTTCTGCCCAGCTATTCCATGAAAAATTATAATATTGTTCATTTTGCCACGATGCTTTTGATTTGCCGAAACGCTGGTCAAGAAAGTCAATGCATTTTTCAAGATCACGGGTGGTAACGGCATGTTCACCATAACGGGGGAACACAGCAATGTTGTCAGGAACCTTCAGGAAATCGAAAACCTTTCCGGCTGAACGGTAGCTTTGTTCGGTTGCCCAGGGATTCAGCTGATGTTCTACAACGGAATAATGCAAAAGCAGATTCCGGGGAGCAATAAGAGCAAGGAGCAGATTCTGGTCGATGGGCAGCTTGTCTTCACGCCCGAAAAAAAAGCGTAGGCGGGGCTGGAACCAATGCGCGGCATTCGAAGCGATATCATCCAGGGTCTGGGTAACATATTGGGGGTCCGTAAAGCGGTAGGGTGTTACACCGCCCGTTCCGCAACTGCTGGAAATAACGGCGGTAATCCGCTCATCAAATGCACCTGCCCAGAGCGATTGTTTCCCATTGCGGGAGTGTCCGGTAATGGCAATCTGTTCTTTGTTTACTTCTTTTCTTGTATAGAGATAATCAACCACACGTGACGCACCCCAGGCACGCCGCATAAGTGCCGTAAAGTCATATTCAGGATAAATTTCCTGATAATCCTGGCTATCGTCTTTTATATCGGCTCCCGCATAAACACAGGCAATATAGCCGCGGCGCAAAGCCAGTTGCGCCCAGTTACGGTGATTCCATTGCGTCATATATACCGGAAACGGCCCTTTCCCTTCAGGGATCATCAGCTCAAAGGTCATTTTAGCTTTATCTCCGGGTCCAAACCGGATTTCAATCATTTCGATTGTCGCTCCGTTTTCAGTTTTGCGTGACAGGATCTTCGGAGTTATTTTTTCAGGGGCCGGGGGTATTTTGCCAGAGATCCAATACTGGAACTGTTCTTTAATCCAGCCTCTCCGCAGTTGCCATTCCTGTACAGTCTGCACCGGCTTATCCTCATGATCAATCAGTGGCTCGGGCAGAAAAACAGAGGATTTCATCCGGGAAAAGTCGGGAGGCAATTCACCTGTGCGCTGCAGCCAGTCCATCCAGGTACTGTCTTTCTGATTCAGCCTTTTGCTGATCCCGTGCCGGTGATCCCGTGATTCATTGATCTGCAGTGATTCCTGAAGGTATTGTTTTCTACGGGCAAGCTCATCTGATTGGGCAGATAAGGAAAAAGGGTATAGGAATATGAGTAAAAAGGTTAGTCTGAAACAGGTCATACTTTGATCTGGCTTGCCATGATTTTCGGGTACGTACCCGAAATATAAGAAATTTTCATCAGCTTACAAAACCGGAAGCGCATTAAGTTGTATATATTTTGAATTTAATGTGCTGATAGTAATAAAGATTCCTGAAAACCGGCTATTTGAAATAATATTTGGCATAATTATCTGTTTGAAATACAACATATACTGTATTTTAAACAGATAACCGGGATTGCTTAAAGACAACACAGGCAGGATTATTTTTTCAGGCGGTTCAGTGTATAGCAGATCAGTTTATTTTCCAGAGGTCTGCCTGTGGCCGATCTGAAATGCTCCATGCGGAATTCATATACCCGGTCTTTGGTCAGTTTATTCAGTGATACATTTACTTTTTTACCGTCAGGTGATATCTGCACCGAAGTAACCCGAATATCCTGAACATCAAACTGGTCAGAGCCGTATTTACTATGGTATTCATAATAGTAATGACGGACTTTATACTGGCTGGGATCGCTGGCTATATTCCGGTCGACGGGCTGGGTAAATTCGAGCTCAAACCCTGTAGCCGTGAGATGCATCCGGAGAATATCCATAGGCAGGGTTCCTGTGTAGCGGATACGCTGAATACCTTTGTCGCCTGCCCATCCATGATCATTCTGGCCTGTCCACAAATTTCCTTCCGCGTCAAACGCCAGCCGGTTGTTTCCTTTTCTAAGGCCATGTCCGTCCAGAAATGGCAGACAAGCCCCCTGAAGCTGTCCGTCAACTTCTTCAAGTATAACCCTTACGATGCGGGGTGAATTCATTTCTCCGACCAGCATTTGCCCGGTAAAGGGACCGAACCGGCCATCAGTCAGATCACATAAAGGTTGGGTAGGAGAGTTGGCGACAATGCCGTGAGGAAACAAAACCGCAGCTCGGGTACGCATGGAATCCAGCACTTCAACGGGTAACAATGCCGGCGCACCTTTGTCCCATCCGTCGCGCCAGTAAAGGCTTGAAGGGTGTCCGTAAAACCTGCCTTCCTCTACATGATACAAGGGACTGGTACCAATCCAGTCGCCCTGATTGTCTGTAACAAACAAATGCCCTTCAGCATCAAAACCTAATCCATTGGGTGAACGGAAGCCGCTTGCAAACGGTATTAACTTTCCTTGCGGTGTTAATTTCATAATCCACCCACGATAGGGAACTACTGAAAACATCTGTTTCGGAACCAGTGCTTTCATATCCAGCCTGCCTCTGACTTCCTGACGAATACCGCCACCTGGCGAACCTCCGTTCAGTCCGATAAAAAGGTTACCTTCTTTATCCTTAACAGGCCCGTAATTGTATTCATGAAAATTGCCGGTAATACCAAAATCATCCGTCAGTGTTTCAAACAGATCTGCTTTTCCGTCACCGTCGGTATCAGAGGCGCGGGTTACTTCAGGCCGTTGAATGAAAATAACGGTAGAATTGTTCACCACCTGAAATCCCAGGGGCTCATGCATACCATGTGCAAAAACATCCCATTGTTTTGTCTCCGGATGATAGAACATAATTTCACCTGAGCTGAAACCGGCAACCAAACGGCCATCGGGCATAAAATCAAGTGCGCTGACCTGTGCGGACAGCCCGGCAGGTAAGTCAATGTTATCAACTATATAAGAAGGTTTTTCTGTATCAGACTGGCCGAACGACAGGAAAGGGAATAACAGCAGACAATATTTCAACATAGTATTTCAGTGATGTTTAACCTCGGTTTGTACCGTAAACTCATGGATTTTCCGGGCAGGAATGACGAGTGATGAGCCTTTTATTTTTCCTTGAGCCGAAGAGATCTTATAGTCGTTATCCAGTGGAATCCTGATCGCTTTCCGGTAATTGGAAATCCGGTAACGGGTTGAAAATCCTTTTTGATTTTCCAGTGGCCTGGTAAGTTCAGAAACAGCAATATCGTTGTAAGTATAACTGAACTCAGGATAACCACCTTCAACAAGGCGATAACCTTTGAAAGCCATCACCGGTTCACCTGTATGCTCCAGCTCTAACGGAAACCGGTTTTTGTCCTGATAAAAAATCTCTCCTTCCAGAACAGCACAGGTATCTTTTTTATTTTTCCAAAGATCCAGATTACTGAGAAAACCTCCTGACCATGCGTACCTGATCCGGCAGAGTTCAGCATCATAACAATAAGCTACATCGCCCGGTAATTTTACAGCAATGGAGGCAGGACCTGAATAAGGCATAAATACACGATAGAGATAAGGAGCTTCCAGCGTGTAAGGATGAAGCGGTGTGGCTTCGTGATGCTGGTGCTTATGGTCAGATGATATTCCGTTTCCTCTTCTGTTTGCAGGTATATTGAGATCATTCTCAATAGCGGGCATTTTTATGCCTGCATACAAAGCACCGTACATGGTTAATCCATGGCCGGGATAAGTGCATACAAAAGGGTAAATACCTGCCTCTGAAGGCACGGTGAAATAATAGGCGGTTTCCTGATGCGGTGCGATGACCTGCGTAGCCCAGATTACATCCTTTGATGGGGGGACATAATACAGTTCAGGACCTTTTTCACCCAGTTCCAGTGCCTCCTGTATTATTTTTTCACGGGTGCCGGGCCTTACAATTACCATGTTATGATCCATGTCGTCAGCATTATTAAACAGCAGCCTGACACGCGTTCCCGGTTTCAGGGCAAACCTCACGATGTCAAACTGCAATCCTTCCTGTGCTTTCAGATGCAGCGTGGTATCAGCCTGTTGCTGCGCCATACTGTTACTTACCAGAGAAAACTGGCACATCAGGGAAAGTACAGCGCCCGTAAGGAAATTTTTGATAGGTATAGAGAAAGCCATGAATGTTACGTATTTCTGTCACTTGTTTTTAACCATTTTTCATGAATCCGGCACTACTCTGCACAATAGTTTCATGAACAGCTATGTGCAGATAAAATCTATGATGCCATAACGGTATGATTTGCAGAACATATACTCATCAGAAGAAAGGAAAAGGTTAAAGATACCGGAATACTTAAAAAAATCAGCAACCGGACTATAGTGATCCGGTTGCTTTAAGGTTAGTTTAGCTGAATAGTCGGGTTAACGGGTTTCAGCGATGGCTTCGCCCGCCAGGAAACTTTTAATAAAATCATCATCAATCAGATGAGGATAGTTATGGATAACACGTTGAATCTCTTCTAACTGACCTTCCGACAGATTTTCCTCCGGGTTGAGACACCAGATCCCGTCCAGTAAACCCTGCTGAAACAATACCTGATGAATACCGGCGATACAACCGTGAAACTGATGCGACGGGTCAAAAATGGCGGCGTTCATATCCGTTACCTCAATATTGCGGGTAAAGAATTTATCTGCCTCCTTGTATCCATCTGCAATATGAGCTTTGATTTCTGCCAGTAATTCAACGGCCTTCTGTGTCCAGGCGGCCCAATGTCCCAGCAGCCCTCCAACAAAACGTTTCTCAACAATCTGCCCGTTGATATTGAATTGATAAGGAGTTAACAGGTCATTGACAATATTATCGTCATTTCCGGTATACAACGCAATCTCATCCCTGCGGGAAGAGTTACAAACGGCACGTACCACGTCTATGGTCTGGTAACGGTTAAAAGAGGCCACTTTGATAGCCTGCACATTTGGAATTTCAGCGAACTCTTTCCAGAACTCATAACTGAAAGCCCTGCCGCCGATAGTCGTTTGCAGATAAAACCCGAAAACAGGGATTCTGGCTGCAATCTTTCTGACGTGATCAAGAACTTCGGCTTCTGTAGAATCACCCAGAGCTGCCATGCTGACCAATCCCAGATCATAGCCGTATTTCAAAGCCAGTCCGGTTTCGGCAAGTGCCTGTTCGGTTTTGCCACAAATCCCCGCTATTTTTAAAAAAGGACGGTTCAGGCCGGCGCTATCCACTTCTTCCGCAGCCAGGCGAAGCACCGGTTCAAGCAGGTTATATTGCGGTTCACGAATCTCGAACTGTGTAGTATGAACTCCCACAGCTACACCACCGGTTCCTGCGGCAATGTAATAACGTGTCAGACCCCGCTGCTTTTCTTCATCCAGCTGCCGGTCTGCATTTAAAGCAAGCGGATGTGCAGGGATGACACTTCCTTCATGCAGGAACTTCTTTTTTTCTTCACTTAACTGACTCATATCTGATGTGGTAATTAGAATTGTCCTTTTCTTTCCTGGAAGTGTGTAGGCTTGTTAATAGTTTCACCTCCTTCTTTCAGCCATTGGGCTGTTATGCCGATCATTTGTTTCAGTGTTACTTTAGGATACCCGAATAACCGGAACGATTCGGCCGCATTACTTAATAATGCTGTACTTTGCGCTTCGCCTGAATATGTGGGGGTAACACCAAACTGACGACCGAATTCTTCGGCAAGCCAGCGCACCGAAACCGTTTCCGGGCCCGTAATGTTGAGTATTTTAGACGGAGATTCACAATGTAATAAAGATCTGATGGCCATCTCGTTGGCGTCACTTTGCCAGATAACATTCACAAATCCGGTTGTTAAATCCACCGGGTTACCTGCCAGAACTGTTTTGGCAATTTCCAGCAATACACCATAACGGAAATCAATGGCGTAATTCAGGCGGTAAATCAGGATGGGGGTGTTATGGACGGAAGAGAAATATTCAAAAATACGTTCCCTGCCCAGGCACGATTGTCCGTACTCGCCCACAGGATTAGGTTTTACTTCTTCTGTCACACCACCAGAGGTAACGTTTACAAAAGGATAAACGTTACCGGTGGAATAAACGACAATCCGGGAATTTTTATATTTTTCAGCCACACGGCCCGGAAGGTAAGCATTCATAGCCCATGTGTAGGATTCACGGTCTTTGGTACCGAATTTTGTGCCGGCCAGGTATAATACATTGGGTGCATCCGGTAACGCCTGCAATTGTGCATCATCAAGAATATTGGCCGCAATGGTTTCAATACCATCTTCATTCAAAGCCTGAGCCAGTCCCTCTTCGCTGAAACGGGATACCCCTATCACACGGTTGGTTTTACCGGCAAGATTCAGTGCCGTACGTGTCAGACGGGCAATACTGGGGCCGATTTTACCCCCTGCGCCCAGAATAATAATATCACCTTCTAGTTTGCTGACATCGCTGATAAGGCCCTCAGAAGGTTTGAGGAAGTCCTCTTGCAATTTGGAAATTGTAGTCATTATGATCAGATTTAATCCCCTGAAGGATTCTTGGTATATTTTATTTAAAAAAAAGCTCTTCTACATTAATGATGGCCAGGGAGGCGATGATAATTAAACCAATAGCCCCTGTGATGCGGGTAAAGGTGCCATTCTTTTTATCGCCCATGATGGATGCATCATTGGCAATCAGATACAAACAGACACCGATAAACGGTACTACAAAAATGGTCACGCTCTGTGCGAATACGATCAGCTCTAAAGGTAATTTACCGAAAGCAATCGCGATCACTGACCCTACTACCATCACTACAGCAATGAGCATACGCGTCGTTTTTGAACTGAATTTGCTGCCATATCCCAATCCGTCGCTTAGCAGTGTTCCGCCCACTGATGCATTACCGATTAACGAGGAAAATGCCGCACCAAACAAACCGATCAGAAATAAAGTGGAAGCCTTGCTGCCAAAAATGGGTTCCAGTGCTTTTGCCATGTCAGTTGCCGAATTCACCTGAATTCCTTTGGGATTTAAAACAGCTGCGGCACAGATAATGACAATGGCACTCATGACACCCAGCAGGATAATACCGGTATTACTGTCATTTTTTTCATGCTTAAGCGCCGGATTCAACCGGATTCTTTCCTGGATCAGATAGGATTGATAGAGAGCCCCGACGATCGAAAAACAGGAAGCCATAAAAGCAATGAGCAGTCCTTCAGAACCGGCGGGAATAACAGGTGTTACAAAACCGGTAGCTATTTTACCGAAATCGGGCTCAGCCAGGAAAAAAGTGGTTATGAAAGAGAAAAGCATCAGAATGATCAGCAGGATCATTGTTTTTTCCAGAACACTGTAGAACGTCCGGAAAAATAATAGGACAATTCCCAGAATAGTAAAAACAATTACCCAGGGAACCGGTGAAGTATGGTATAACTCACCCAGCGAAATGCCTACACCGATCGAATTCCCGGCCTGAAATGAAGTGGCAACGCAAAAAATACCAATACCTACGGCTACAGCTGCTGCATTTCCCCATTTCTGTCTGATGATACTGATCAGTGACTGGTCACTCGCTTCGCCGATACGGGTTGCCATATTGGTAAAAACCGCCATGAAAAAGATGGCTACCACCACTATCCAAAGTGGGGAATAACCATATAAAGCGCCTAGTTTGGAGGTAATGGTCAGTTTACTGGGTCCAAATACAAGTGCAGCGGTAATGATACCGGGACCCAGAGATTTGAGCCATTTTAGAATCGTGCTGTCTGAGGTTTTCAAAGTTGTGCTCTGTTAAGTTGTATACTTTAGGCGGGTACGTACCCGTAAATTTACTAAGCAATTGATTAATTCCAAATTTTTCCTTTTTTTTCCTGAAGGACAGCTTTCATTGTAATAGCTTCTGATAATGCGGTATCGTATCAAAGATTCCGCCGCTGCATTGATAATAGGCATCATTTAAATCAAATACGCCCTGATGTACATGGCTCCAGGATTCCCCGGCTCCGGGAAGGTAATTTTTCATGGAAGTCCAGTTTTGATAGTTCATATCGCCATTGGTTTCCAGGAGGCCCATATTAATACCGGGAAATGGTGTTAATCTTGCTGCCAGATTCTTGTGCCATTCAAGCAGGGCGGGGTTTACCGTCAGATCAGAACAGGCACAGGGGATGTTTCTGTCAAATGCCAGCTTAGCAATTTTAAGTGAAATGCTGAGCGATTTCGCGATACCTTTCAGAATAATTGCTTCATATCCAAGATCCAGACTTTTCAACGTAGCCTCTTCATCATGAGCTCTTTCATCGGCCGCTATTCTGACTCCCAGGCCTGCGACATTTTCCTCGTTTTCTTCTATCAATGGTTCTTCAATAAACAGAATATCCTGTAACATTCCGATTTTCTCCGCATGGCTGATAAGCCGCTGAAGGGTTTCCTTTTTCTCATACCGCCCGTTTGAGTCAAGAGTATAAGTAATTTTTCCCTGGTTAAGGGGGTTGCCTGATTTATTCCGGAGCGCAGTATAAATCTCGGTAAGGCGGTTCATGTCCTTTTCCAGCATTTCAGTCTGGTTCCCGGACTGGCCCGTTTTGATTTTGATAACAAAATATCCTTCATCCACAGCCTGCACAATTTCAGCAACCGGCATTCCGTACGGTACCTGAAACATAATAGCGATCCTGGAATTTTGTGTTGACAGCACCGGCCGGTATGCTTCAGGAAGCATGGAATCAAAAGAGGTTTTTCCGTTTTCCCGTGCATATAACTGCCATGCGGCATTATCTACACTGATTAATGCGTTGAGTATAAAATTAATACTTACATCATTTTTGCCGGTAATTTCCTGTGCATAGGGAATCAGTTGGGGAATCAGCTGATCCAGCAAATCAATAGGGGTATCGAATGAAATATCTTTGATAATCCTGAGTGCCCGCTGAGTTACGGCATACATCAGTGCATTACCGCCTGCTTCTGAATAGCTGGCAAAGAGGCCGGCATCACCATACAGCACACTTTGGGTTGCAAGCCCCATTCCTTCATGGCGATCGGTTTGCAGCAGGGAGAGTGCCTGCCATAACTCTGATAAATAGCCTCCCTTAAATCCGAAAGGGCGGATCAGTGGTTCTCTTTCGAAATTTGATTTTGTATTAATTACTTTGATCACAGACATTTTACAATTTAACAGGAAAAATTACATCGCGCAAATACCAGCATTACGCATCGGTTTGCGGGGCCCAGTAGGTACAATGGGCTTCTGCATAAACCGGGCCTTTGAAAAGCATACATCCTCCGCAGGTATGGCCTTCCTTTGGTGGAATAAAGAGCTGGCAGTTATCACATTGTTTATCTGTAAAAGGCGTTACCTCTTCATAGCCTAATGATTTCCTTTTTTCAATTTCAGCCTGCGGGACCTGTGAGAAATCCTTACAGTCATCGGTTGATGCTGCTGAGGGTGACTCCGGTGCGGCAGCAGGTGTTTCGGTTTTCTCTTCCTGATCGGTATTCCCGGTGCAGGATGCGGCAATGCCGGTCAGGCCTGTTATGGCCAATCCTGTTGAAAAAGCATTTTTCAGGAAAACCCGTCGGGGTTGTTTATTGTGCTTCATGATATGGTTAACAATTTGGTTTTTCAGCCAGTACAAGATCCCGGATGTCATACTGGCTGAAGCTTATCTTTATTTAATTTCCTATTCTGCAACCGTAGCCTTGATTTTGGTAACTGCACCTTTCACACCATCGGTTCCGTTCTTTTCAAGCGCATCCAGACTTTGCAGGGCGGAAGCTTCCATGGCTTTCCCTTTAATACCGGCTTTTTTCAATCCTTTTTCCAGATTATTCAATACATAAAGCTGCCATTCTTCCGGCAATGCTGCCGTTGACTGCAGCACCTGGTTAATCTCTCCTCTGGTATTTCTGGAAGCAATAATGAAACTAATCTCTTCCAGGAAACTTACATTACCCGGGTTTTCTTCAAAAAACTTACTATTGTCTTTTAAATGCTTCAGCAAGGTAACAGACGAACCCGGTACAGACGACAGCACGGCAGTACGGAAAAGCTTCTGCGAACCATATTTTTCCAGTACAGAAGCCATGGTACGGTATACTTTGTCTGTTGGAAACTGTCCCAGACTCAGCGTAGCCTGCAATGCCACTCTTGGGGAAGAATCGGTGGTTAACTTAATCATTTCATTCAGGTGCTGCGGATAGCGTTCTGCAACCACCAATCCATGCTTTCTGACGCCTTCATTACTGTCCTGCATCGCTTTCAGTGGCAGGCCGGCATCCATTGCTCCCAGACCGTCAATTGCATAAAACGCATGCAGACGGGTACGTGGATCGGTATGGGTAAGAAACATTTCTTTTAATGCGGGAATTACCGATTTATCCTGACGCTCCAGGATCAGCCGCTGTGCAGTGAGTCTCCACCATTGATTGGCATGTGCCAGTAATTCAACCAGTTCTGCGGTCGTTTTATTCCCTAGGGTCACATCATTCAGCTGACGTTTTTCTCCGTTGGCCGGAAAAATTCTATAGATACGGCCTTTATCAGAACCTGCTTCAAAATCCATTTCAGCTTTGAGGTCATCCGGAATAGAAACCGGTGTTTCAATATGTTGGAGGTACATATCTACCAGGTACAGGTACCCGTCAGGGCCGGTTGCCAGGCTGGCCGGACGAAACCATGAATCGGTCGCGGCAAGAAACTCTTTATCTTCTTCCCCTTTACCACGGGTTGCCTTATATTGCGGCTCTCCGGGCACGTCTGCCAGCACCGTACGGTGTACCAGATTACCGGCTACCTCTCCTGTAAAAACAGAACCATAATACTCATCGGGGAAAGCATCGCCACCGTAGAAAGTTCCGCCTGAGGCACCTGTAAAGTGGCTGTCCGGCCATTCTGTACGGTTCAGCCCCAGCGAGTCATACTGATGCTGGCGCCGGGCACTTCTTTCAGCTCTCCAGTAGGGCGGAGGTGTTTTCTGAAACATTTCATCGTTATCATAAATTTTTACACTTCCGGCATAAGATGGCATATTACCGTGACGATACAGGTAACGGCCCGGAATAGGGGCCTGCTGAATGTAGAGGGTATTCTGGGTAAAAAATCTTGTTCCCCAATCGTCAATGGCCTGGCCGAATTGTCCGTTTCCGGATTCAATTTCGTATTTTCCGTTATCCATTCTGAACCGGAAATCACCACCTCCTACCGAAAGCGGTTTGGCATCCGGGTTATTGCCCGGGGTTATCTGACCGGCCTGACCGTTATTATTGGCATAAATCCAGTTGTCTACACCAAAGCGGAGGCTGGTGATCTGTGCTTCGGAATTGCGGTCGAAAAATCCGGTGAAAAGTACTTCCTTTATATCGGCTTTATGATCACCGGTGGTGTCTTTAAGATAGTAGATCTCCGGTGCCGCAGTAACAATCAACCCGCCTTTCCAGGGTAACATACTGGTTGCACTGGGGAGCTTTTCCGCGAATATGACGGCATCATCAATTTTCCCGTCACCATCAGTATCTTTCAGAAATTTAATTCTTCCTTTCGGGTTAACTGTATCGGCCTGGTAAGGATAATCACCCATTTCAATTACGTAGAGGCCACCGTTTTCATCAAATACCATATCTACCGGTGACATCACATGCGGCTCGGTCGCATAAGGTTCAATGGAAAATCCTTCTTTGAGCTGGAAAGTTTTCATGGATTCTTCCGGCGATAAGCCTTCATCATACTTGGGTTTTTCCTTACAGGAATATACCGCTACAGAGGCAATGGCAAGAGCGGCGGGGAATAGTTTTTTAATCTTCATTGAACAAGGTATTTACAATAATAAGAGAATATTTTGTGGGTTAATGGGCGGGGACAGGGATTTGCAAAGCCCAGTGAATCCCGTTTTCAACCAGTTTGAGGAAAGGAGCCTGCTCAAAATCCTGAGGATAACCCAGTGACGTGTAAAAGACTCTTCCCTGAAAATAGCTTTTGCGGGTCCAGGCAATCGGTTCGGTAATGTTTTTTGTTTTTCCGGTTAATAAAACCTCAGCGCGTTTATCGGCTAGCGGGCCTACTTTGTATAACGATCCGTTGCTGTGCCAGCCGGTTACACTGATCCCTTTCAGTATCTCATGGTTTTCTGCTTTTTCAGTCTTTTCCACATCTACACCCAGCTCTTCCGGCTCATAACCTTTGTTTTCACAACCCAGTACATCAGGTACAAATCCCCACCAGCCCTCGTGGCCAGCGGCAGGTTCGTCCCAGTTGGAGAATGCATGATTGGCAGTACGGAGGCCAACCACCGGTTTGCCCGAGCGTATGTATTTCCGGATCTGCTCCATCTGTGCATAGGGGAGTGCTACTCTCCGGCAAAAAACGACCAGTAAATCGGCTTTTTCCAGCATTTCGAGCTGAGGAAACTGATAATTGGTATGGGTGCCGCTTCCCTGAATTACCGTGACACGAAAACCGAACTTTGTTCGTAAGGTTTCAGCAAAGGGCGGAATGGTTTTATCGGCTTCATAGTTCAGCGGGTCTTCACTGATCAGAAAAACAATATGCTTGTCAGCGGGGGCACCGGTACCGGCTATACCCGGTAGTACTGCCAATGCAGCCAATAAAAAACACCATAGTAAATTCTTCATTTTCTTCATGGGAATATCTGATTATGCAAAATGTTTTACTTCTTTAAGACCCGGTCAATTACATCATAGGCTTCAAACCGTGCTGATTCCGGAAAATCATGCGCCGCGTCCGGATAGCGTACAATCAGATTGCGTTCAGCCTTTACAAATCTGTACACTTCTGATGCCGCTTCAATTCCTTTTCTGACCCCCTCTACATTAAAATTGCTGTCGTTGAGCGGAGAATTGGAAAAAAATGTACGGGGAGCCAGTGCGGCTATCACTTCATCAAAATCAAAAGGGAAAAGCCGGGCATCCAGCTTGTACTGATCCCGTAAAAGTGGCATATACCGGTCCTGTGCCCACGGTCCCAACGCGCCGCCGTATCGTTCGGATACCTCTTTACCCGCATTGTAATACCGGAAGGGCGTCCAGCCGCAGCTGGCTACAATGACCTTCAGGCGGGGATCAAATGCGCCGGCAAACATGGCGTTATGTCCGCCAAGTGAATGACCGATAACGCCTGTTCTTTCAGGGTCGGTTTGTTGGAGCGAATGCAGTAAGTCTACACAGCGGATATGATTGAAAACGGCCTGCATGGTTCCTGACTGATAACGGTCTTTGGTAAAATCATGATCAGTCAGATCTCCGAAGCTGGGATAGTCAGGAGCGATTACCACATACCGGCGATGCGCCAGTTCGGAAGCTACTGCACGGTTTGACGCGGCTTCGCTGCTGTCAACGAGCCATTTCCCTTTGGCACCGGTACCATGAAGTACGAGCATGGAAGGAAATTTTTCGTCAGGCTTAACCGGAACCGGTAAATAAAGCAAGGCATGAACATATTCACCGGGAGCTGCCAGAAAACGGATTTTCTGTCTTGTAAAACCATTCAGCTTTACGGATTCCAGTATTTCAATTTCAGGCACAGGCAGCGACTTTGTCTGCGGAAGCGGACCCATAGCCAGCTGCATACCCTCCAGAATCTGCTGTCGCTTTTTGTCCCAGTCGGCTTGTGTACGCACGGGTTGCAGCTTGCCGGAAGTATCGGTAAATTGCAATAATGCCGGTTTTTCTCTTACTGCCATCGCGCACAGGAAGACCATTACCAGCAGGAGAGACAGTTTCGGATAATAGCGGCGGCGTGTCGGGGAACTCATCATTTTTATGGATTTGATTTTGTCAGTACCTGATTTGAATTGTTCACTGTCTCATGAAGTAATCTTACGGCCATTTCTACCAGTATTGTACCGGCTTCCGCTGTTCCGACTGTTCCCAATTCCATTTCATAACCTCCCTTTTTCATATCGTCAGGCATTCCCATATAATGAACGCCGTTTCCGTTTGAATAGCCGAGCACCAGTGTCTGAGGAAAAGGAGAGCGGTCACGAATGGCTTGTCCGAGGTCAGTCAGCGGTTCCCCGGGTAAGGTAACGATAGCCACTGAACCCAGCGCAATTACCTGTACTTCAGCATTGACCGCTTCGAGGCCCGTTCTTTCCGTGCCTTTGGTGTCTAACGGCAACCCGGCGACACTACGTTTAACAATCAGAGAATCACTTTGAAGACGGGCAGCAAATTTCATAGCATGCTGCGCTTTAGCGGCCAGTCCTGAGCCCATAGCGGTTACCGCTTCCCGTCCTCTCCGCCAGGGGTTGATATCTCCGGCCGTTCCCTGCAAAAATATGACTTCACCTCCCAGTACCGACTGAATTTTCTGACAGGCTTCACCCGGCCAGTCTGCTGATATTTCCTGTGAAAAAGGGTAAACAGATACCGCATGTATAGCGGCATGAAAGATGGTCGCTACAGGCTGGTTATTGTTATCACGGAGTGAAAGTAAGGTCAGTGTACGGTCCATCGGACCAAACCCTGCGCCGCCTGTTAATACATCCGGATCCCAGTCTTTATGCATATAGCTATACCCTTTGGGGGTCTGCTGTTCTTCTATACCCCAGGCAGGTTTTACTGGCCTGCGGTTATTCATAAATTCCGACGCATCTGTTTTTGTAATCCATAAAGTCACCGGCCGGAGCGTGGCGTCTGCATCACGGGCTGCGGCGACAGCCTGGGCGAGAATCAGCTGCATCCACTGGCTGAAATGCGGATCATTGTTCTGAGAAGGCATATAACGTATAGCCCACCAGGTATCTCTTTCTTTTCCCCTGAAACCTTCTGTATATACAGGCGCCCAGGGAGCTGAATGCGAATGAGAAGCATTGACTAAAATATGATCGTAGGGGATGGACAAAGCTGATGAAACCGATTTTCTGATTTCGTGGGTCAGCGATTCTCCGGCGTCTACGATATCCAGTGTGACAATCGCTGTTTTATTTTTTCCGTCATGAAGTAAGAGGGTTCTCAGGTAAAGAGGGTCGTTGAGGTGGGTATAGGGTTTCCCGGTAACCCAGTTTTTGATGCGGGGATCGGGAGAAATATCCTTTTTACTGATCCCCGCCCGTAATGTAATTTCTGCTGTAGCGCTAAAGGATATCCCCGACAGCGCCAATACGAAAAAATATAGGGTTGAAACAAATTGTGTACGTAAACGTAATTTTAATCTTATCATTGGTTCAGGTATCAGATTGAATCAATAAAAATAGATATTACAATTGATAAGTGTTCTTTCCTGCCTTAAAAAATTTAAAAAAATCCTGATTAAAGAGAAAGAATTCTTTTTGCGTTGCCGTAATACAAGAGATTTTTAACTTCCTGAGAAGCTTCTTCAGCTCTTAAAGCTTCTATACGAAGTAATCCTGTAATGTGATCCAGTATGGGAGCGTGGGTGCCGAAAGCGAATTTGTCTGTACCGTAGGATTTGAGCATATCGCCGAGGTTAAGCAGCATCCGTCCGGAAGTGTCCATAATCAGGTCGGTCTTACGGAATAATTCCATTTCTTCCTTATTGTAGACATTCAGCTGTGAGTTATTGGCTATATTGAGGATCATATACTTTGCATCGGGTACAGCTTTGAGAATGGGTAATACATCTTTCAGCGCCCATTCTTTGGAAATGTCCATCCAGGAGCTCGGACGGCTGTCGACCATTCTGAGGGATAGGGCAACCGGAATTCCTTTGTCGCGGGCCATTTTGACAAGAGTGATGCAGTTTTCGTTGGTGAGCTCATAACCATGGTACTGAGGGTGCAGCCGGATTCCCTTCATCCCCAGCTTTCCGGTACAAACTTTGAAATCATTTTCCCAGCCACTGTATATGGGATTAATAACAGCCAGCGGAATAAAGCGATCACTGAATTTACGGGATGACCTGATTTCATGATACAGTTCTTCATTGGCCGACCGGGTATCTTTGTAAAAAATGCCGTTCAGGTTGCTTACTACTGAAACATCTGCACCAATAGCATTCATACGGTTGAGGATGGCTTCGCAGGTATTATCCCTTAACTGACGGAAAGGCCAGTGTCCTGTATAGGTATTGGTATCAATTAACATTTCTTCCTATTTTTTTGAGCAGGTTATTATAATTTTCGAAGAAGATTTTTCTGCGCTGCGATTCGGTAAGATTTCCGGCTATTATATGACCGACACCCTGATAAAAACTGTTATCACAGGCAAACAGCAGCCGGTTTTCCCCGATATATTTCATGGCACATTCAACTATCCGGCCTTCATTATTGCTTCCAGAGAGGTCCACGTAAATATTGGGGATGCCCTGAACGGTTTTACAGGCATCTTCCCAGTCAATACCGCCACCCAGGTGAGCCAGCTGAAAAGTGGCTTCCGGATAACGCCTGGCGGCTTCGGCGATGTCAGACGGGATGGATACGTTCACCGGTTCACGGGAGTCATAGTTGATGCGCGCCTTGCCGATACCCATGTGCATCAGAATCACCATTTTCAGATCAATGAATTTTTCAATGATGGGGTAGAAAAGCGGATCATTCATTTTAACGTGATTGTACAGCTTCAGGCCGATCATGCCCTCGTCCACGCAGCGCTGTATTTCCTCAAGCGATTCCTTTTTGTATTGAGGATTCAGGGTCATCTGAGGCAGAAACCGTGCAGGATGCTTTTTGAAAGCACGCAGCACAAGGTTATTGGCTTCTGTAAATTCCTTAGGGTCTCCTTTGCCACCGGGTACCATAGGACGGGATATGGCCAGTTTTTCAATAAAAAGCCGGTCAGCAATATCCACTACCTCATCGCCGTCAGGGGAATTGAAATAGACATGGGCATGTGAATCAATTTTTCTGTACTTTTTAATCTCTGCCATGAGATCAAACTTCGCTGCTGTATTGTCGGGCGAAGATCCCGGTACTTTTTCCGGAACCGTCGCCCACGATTCCCGGCTCATTAAAAGTCCGGAAACCGTGGCGGCTGCTCCTGTAAGAAATTTTCTGCGGTTGGGTAATGCCATACTACTTATCTGGGGTTAATCAATATCCGTCGTTCTGTTTTAAAGCGCCGTCAGTAGACAAATCGATCTGACTGAGGGGAATCGGAAAGTATTTCATGTGTGGTTCAATGTTAAACTTAACCACCTGTGCTGTTTGGGTTACGGGGTTATAGCTCCATTCAATTTCACGCAGAACCGTAGTGAATCTGCCTGTTCTGACAAGGTCAAACCACCTTTCCCCTTCCAGCGCAAATTCAAGCTGGCGTTCCAGCAATAATTTGTCTGTAAAACTTTCTTCAGTAGCGATATCAGAAGCCGTGTAGTTATGTCCGTTGTTTCCGAATGCCCGCTCCCTTATTTTATTCAGGGCAGTGAGTGCTTCGGCCGGTTGGTTCAGCCTGTAAAGCACTTCGGCTTTCAGTAACAGGATATCCGCATATCTGATCACCGGAATATCCAGTCCGGAAGAGCCGGCCACGTGCTCATTGGCAAACTTGCTTACATATGGATACCAGTTCTCGACAGCCTCGGGCGGACTGGTGGGTGATTTCCAGTATTCTGTAAAAGTGGCTTCTTTTCTGGAATCAGCGGGATCAAATTGTTTCATGAGGCTCCAGGACGGGAATGCGTTTTCATTTCCCCTGGCGGCAATACCTGCCACACCGAAATAGGGCAGGAAATCCGTTGATAAATCCTGTCCGTTAGTGCTGCCAAGGTATTTGAGAGCGAAAATCACTTCATTATTATTCTCTGTTGCTTCTTCCCAGAGCGATGCATAGCTTTCCTGTAAGGCGAAACCATCTGTATCCAGCATATCAAGATAGGTTTTCGCTTCATTCCAGTTCTGGCGGTAGACATAGACCTTCGCTAAAAGTGCTATAGCAGCTGATTTGCTGGCACGTCCCTTTGCAATAGCATTCCTTGACGGAAGTAAACCTACAGCTTCTTTCAGATCGCTGATAATAAGGGTGTAGATTTCCTCTTCTGAAGCCCGGCCGGTTTGTCTTGATTCTTCTACTGTCAGTATTGAGGTGACATTCGGAACACCTCCGAACATGCGTACCAGATCAAAATAAAACAGCGCACGAAGGAATTTTGCTTCACCGGCAAACTGTTCCTTTTTGCCTGCGGCATAATCAGTAGGTGTCTCTATATGTGTCAGAACGGCATTGGCCCTGAAAATAGCATTATATGTATTAACCCAGAAACTCGAAAACAATGGATTTTCAGGAGAAAATGACAATGTATTGATCTCGTCCAGCCCGCCGATGTTGAAATATCCTGTACGGTGAATATTATCGGTAGGCATTTCTGTTAAAGTCCAGTCTTTGGGTTTGCGGGCCTGATACCGGCTATAGATACCTATAACGGCAGCATCCATATCTGCGGAAGTCTTATAGAAATCGGCTTCTGTAAGTGTGGAAGGAGGTGTTAACTCCAGAATGCTCTCCTGACAGCCGCTCATGCTCAGCGTTACGGCCAGCCCAAATGCGAAAATGTATTGATTATATTTCATGATGCAGTCTGATTAAAAGTTAAGGTTCAAACCAAGTGCATAAATCCTGTTTACAGGTTCAGCGCCATTATTAAAGCCCGGCATACTACCGATACCGGCAATTTCCCCACCGGTAAACCCTTCCGGATTATAGCCGTTAAAGCCTTTTTTGGTTAGCATCAGTGCGTTACTGACGGAAGCGTATACTCTCAGGTTATTGAGTTTGGCTTTACTGATCCATTGCGGCTTGAAGGTGTAACCCAGATTGATGTTGCGTATGGCCAGAAAAGATGCGTCTTCCAGATAGAAATCACTGTTAGAAACATAAGCCAGCTGGCTCAATGCGGTAGCAGGCGATTTGCCATCCCCGGGTTCGGCTTCAGACCACCACTGGTTCTCGATCAGTGAACGGCGCATGGCGCTTACAGTGGCTCCCTGATAATAAAGGTTTTCCAGATTATACATTTTAGCACCCAGTGAAGACTGCATCACGATGCTCATATCAAAGTTCTTCCAGGCAAAATCATTAACCATTCCCATCACGATTTTGGGCAGGTAACTGCCGAGAATAATGCGATCATTAGGGTCAATTTTACCATCTCCGTTGATGTCTTCGTATTTGGTATTACCCGGTTTTGAACCTGCCATGACCGGATTGTTCTGAACATCCTCTTCGTTCATCAATACGCCTTTCAGCTTATAGCCATAATAGGAGAACATAGGTTCACCAACCCTCAGTAACCATGCCATGCCACGGGTATGGGTATTGATGACTTCGTCAACTCCTCCTAAACTCATGACTTTGTTATTGTTTTTAGAAATATTAAAGGCAGTTTCCCAACGGAAAGCTCCCGTAAAATTGCGGGTATTCAGTTCAAGCTCAATTCCCTGGTTACGGATATCCCCGATGTTTACGATGGTATTGCTGAAGCCGGAAAGTGCCGGAATGGAAACATCATAAAGCAGATCATTGGTTTTCTTGATATAATAATCGGCGTTAATGGTAATGCGATCGTTGAAAAGACCCACTTCCAGCCCGAAGTTATTACTTTCCGTACGTTCCCAGCGAAGGCGGTTATTACCGAATGAAGTCTGGGCCATTCCTTTTGTAAGCACATCATCAGGTGAATAATAGGCATTGCCGATAGCTCCCAGATAACGGAAGTCACCGATATTGAAGTTACCCACTACACCATAACTGGCGCGCAGCTTTAACTCACTGATAGCACTCACACCTTTCAGGAATTCTTCCTGGGAAAGCCGCCATGCCACTGAGGCAGACGGGAATGCACCCCAGCGGTTTTGTGGTCCGAAACGGGAGCTTCCGTCGGTACGGTACGAAGCGGATAGCAGGTACTTATCTTTGTAGGCATAATTAAGCCTGGCAAAATAGGATGACAAACCCCAGACAGACTTGGAAGTAGAGGTAGCTGTCGGGGAAATGGTAGCGTTGTTAAGCGTATGGATAATATCGTTACCGAAGGACCCCGGCAATACACCCATTACGGCACTTCGTGAAGTAGCCTTCTGATAAGAGGCCCCGGCCAGGGCATTAATGGAATGGTCCGTACCCAGCATGGTACTGTAGCTCAGCACGTTTTCATTCAGCAGATTGATGCTTCTTCCGTCGCTTGCCGAACCGGTATTCAGATTATTCGTGGTAGCATAGGCAGCAGTATAACTGTCTGCTGTGGAATAGGTAATATTCCCACCGATGGAACTCCGGAGATTCAACCCTTTGGCAAGGTCTACTGAAAGATACATTTCTCCTACGTTGTTAAAGGCAGAAGAGATGTTGGAAATTCCCTCCAGGGTAGCAAACGGACTTACCTGTGCAGAAACATTGGTTCCCCAGTAATCAAGCGGGCGGGGGTATATCCCGTTTGCATTTTTGTGAGGAGAGACAAAAGGAGCTGTTTTTACAATCGCTTCCATTGATACAGGGGCGGTGCGGCGATCACTGAAATTGGGGTTGACCATAAAACCCGCTTTAACGAACTGATTGACTTTTACGTCAACGTTGGCCCGTAATGAATAGGTTTTGTACCATGAATTAAGCAATACGCCTTTTTCTCCTTTGTAAGTTCCGGAAACATAATAGCTTACATTATCTGTGCCACCCCTTACAGACAGGTTATAGTTTTGCATAGGGGCAGGATTCAGCAGGATATCTTCCCAGATATAATCACCTTCTTTGATGACAGAATTGACCTGCATGTTAGCAGGGCGTCTCGGATCGTCCATCGGAAGCGTTACGTCCCCTCCCTGCCAGGCATAGTCACGGTTGACATAGCGTGCCTGATAATCGTAGAATTCCTGACCGGAAATCCAGTCATTATGTTTGATGGCATGACCCACACCCACATAAGTATTAAAATTCAGCTGCGGCTTACCGGTTTTCCCTTTTTTGGTGGTAACGATAATCACACCGCCCGATCCCCGTGAACCATAAATGGCAGCCGAGGAAGCATCTTTCAGTACCTCAATAGATTCGACGTCGTTCATATTCACATTGGCAAGGCTCCCACCCGGAAATCCGTCAATGACCACCAATGGGTCATTACTGGCGGTAATGGAGCCCGCTCCGCGGATACGGATCGTAGGGGCGCTGCCGGGAGTATTTCTCGCATTGGTAATATTGACCCCTGCCAGCCGTCCGACGAGTGCTGTTTCCGCGCGTCCGGCCGGAATCTGATCGAGTGTTTTATTTTCTACTTTGGCAATGGCTGCAGTTACGGAACTCTTTTTCATGGTGCCGTAGCCCACCACAACCAGTTCTTCAAGCTGGGTTGAATTAGGTAATAGCTTTACTTCGAACCGCTGCTGATTTCCTACAGGAACTTCCTGTGAAATATATCCGACAAAGGAAAAAACAAGTACTGCACCGGGCTCGGGCTGAGGTATGTCAAGCCGCCAGTTACCCTGAATATCTGATATGGCTCCGCGTTGCGAACCTTTCAGAAGGACACTCACACCGGGCAAAGGTTCTCCCTTTTCGTCTGTAACGTTTCCACTGATTTCGGCAACCGTGTTTAACTGTCCGGGCTGATCCGCAGCAGGTCTGGTTTCAGGATTGGCTGCTCTTTTCAGTAATATCTGTTTGTTAAAAACCTCATAGCCAATCTGCATCGGAGCCAGAATCTCGTTCAGCACTTCGTTTAACTGTTTGTCCTGTGCATGAACTGAAATTTTCCGGTCCGAACGGATGAGCTCGGGGCTATACATGAAACGAACCGAGGAGGCTTTGCTTATTGACTGCAAAACTTCGGCCATCCTCTGGTTGTCGGCATGGACAGTGATTTTTTTGTTGAGCAAGTCCTGAGCGCTTCCAGGGTGCGCAAAGGACATTCCATATAGCAGGCTGATCAAAATCAGCTGGCAGAATGTTACTTTCATAACTTTTCGGAAAAATGTTCCCAAGTCTGTAAGATTCTTCATATTTTAGACAGTTTTAATGATTTTCGGGATAAGGAAATCGGTAAACATCTGGTTGTTAAAACATTCCTGCAGGTTGGAGAGCCGTTCGGGAGTGTAAAAACCGTTGAGGTGGGTGATGTTGGCGCATCATTCACCTTTTTAATTTAAATGGATGGTCTTACCAATGGTCAGAAGCAGGCGTGTTTCATGGATTACAGGATTTAGAGTGAAATATGATCTGGTGATTTTCAATAGTATAGGTTGCTTCTAAAATTGTACAAATCCATTTGAGTTTCTGCGCAAGCGGTTCATCTTCCAGCTGGGCTGTAATACTGCAGTTTTGTAATGCTTCGGAATTATAGGAAATATCCACACCATAGGCGCTTTCCAGATCCTGCAGTACTTCAGTGACCGGGGTTGTTTCGTAAGAAAATGTCATCCTCTCAATAGGAATAACCGTTGTCCGGGATTCAGGTTCAATGGTTTCAGGTAACTGGTGATGAGAAGTATTCCCGAATACGGCCCGTTCATTAGGCATTAATATTGTTTGGGGTAATACATCGGTCTGGCCCGGGAGCAGCGTATCGTTAAATACAGCTACTTTTCCTGATTTGACGGATACCACCACCCTGGAGTTTTCCAGGTCCGTTTTGATGCGGAAACTTGTCCCTAATACCTGTGTTTTTATGGTACCGGTGTGTACAACAAATGGCGATTCGGGGTTTTTCGTTACTTCAAAAAAGGCATCTCCTTTCAGAAATACCTCGCGGTGACCGGCAGGAAACTGATCAGGATAGGATAACTCACTTTTATATTGCAGGATCACAGAACTACCATCCGGAAGCTGTATATGACGGGGAGTTTTGTGATCATTGATCACCGTAAGCTGATTGCGGATCTGCTGATCTGTTATCGTTTCCCTGCTGTTTTTTTTATGTTCGGAATAGTAATATCCTGATACGATCCAACCGCTTACCAGCAGCACCACTACAGATGCAGCCAGAAACCGATAACTCCTGAAAAAAGAAATAATGGGTTGCTCCCTTACAGTATGCTCTTTTTGCTTGGCAAGCGTGATGGCTCTGTCCACCTGCATCCTGATATATTCATCTGACATCACGGGCTGACCTGACCGCAATTCGTCCGTTATTTCCCGGGCTTTTTGAAGCGCAGTTTCATGTTCCGGTGAAGACTGAGCCCAGTTATACCAGTACAGATTTAAATCCGGTGCATGACCTGCGGCCCACTCGTGAAAATGAGGATCAGATAAAATCTGTTCAAGTAAAGAATTCTTTTCTTCCTGCATCTGACGTTTCCGATAGCTTTATGTTACTATAGCTATTATTCAGAAAGATGTTGCCGGATACTCATTTGCAGATAAAAAATTTTAAAAATATTTATCAGGTTAGAATAATGTTTGGATAAACATCACAATAATAGAAGGGATGATATTCCGTTCGGGCCATATTTCCCTGAGTTTATGAAAGGATCGCTGGACAATATTAGCTACAGATTGGGTATTGATGGAAAGTAGTGAAGAAATTTCTTCAAGGGAAAGCCCATGAAAAAAACGAAGGAATATGACTTCCCGCTGACGGGGTGGTAATTGCTGCAGGATACCTTTGATCTGATTAGAGAACAGCAGATCAGATTCCTGTTGTATATACCTTTCTTCGATGGAGAATTCGCTGTAACAGGCTTCTACTTCTTCTGTCAGTTCACCATGTTCGTGATGTTTACGGAATGCCATAAACAACTGATGACGAAAGGATTTCATCAGATAGAACCTGACAGATCCCGTTTCGCTGAGGTTGTCCCGGTGGAGCCATAACCGGATCAGCAGTTCCTGTAAAGCGTCTTCAATAGCCTGGATGTTGGGAGTAAACTTCAGTCCATAATGAATAAGTGTACGGTAATAACGGGTTGATAACTCAGAAAAGGCCTGCTCATTGCCTTCTCTGAACCGGAGCCACAGTTCCGCATCATCCATATTTTTGTATAATTTATCCATCTGGTGTCATTGAAATCCGGTCTGTTACTATCCTGTTACAGACCGGAAAGAATGCATGATATTAGACTGATGCCTGATTTTCAATTTTGATCAGATCTTCGATTATTTTTCCGTCTTGTTCAAACCTGGCTAAGGTGTAAACATTTCCGTTTTTATCTACGGCAATTGAATTTACATACGTTGGCCTGCCTCCGTCTTCATAAAATACAGGTCCGTGATCTTTATAGGTGCGGGTAGGTAAATGATAGGTTACCAGATGAAGGTTTTCCAGCCCTTTGGCGGCTCCTTTTGCAATCTGTTCTGCCCCTTTAACCCTGATACCGTTTTCATACACCGGCCCGCCGGTGAGGTAATAGATCGTTTCCTGGTCGGGCCCGAGAATAAATCCCAGATACCCGTAGCTGAACTGGTCGAACATACCACTCTTTTGTGAAGGCAAGGAAGTGATCCGGTCCACAATTTCGACCTGTTGGGTGACAGGATCAAACCGGAACAGATATCCTGAATTACCATGAACACCATAGGCCACCTTTTCGGCGTCATACCAGAAAATTTTTCGCCAGTTATATCCCATGCTACCTGGCCTGGTAGGATCATATTTCCCGAAATAATCCAGTTTCAGATCAGCGTTTTCAAGCGGGGTGATGGTCTCGTCGCCCGGGGTATAACTGAGAATGGTCCCTTCGGCGACAGAAAAGTAAACAGTGCCGGTATCAGGATGTACCAGCAGTGAGCGGCATAGGGTACGGAAATCGTCTCCCGGCGTTCCGGCTTCTCCGTTCCCTGAAATTTTCCCCAGATTTTTCAGGACATTGTTATCTGCATCATAGTGAATAAAGTGCCCTGTCGGCCAGGAAATACCGAAAATATGGCCTCTTTTTACATCCATTGTCATTGATACCATTCCTTCCCCGCCGGGAATGGTAGCAAGGTCCTCAAATGTTCCGGTAACCAGATCGTACGTCAGAATATGCCCGCCGGGATAAAGGCTATATCCGGCCGGAGGGTTAACCGGCAGCCGGTCCATGCCGTCAATGAGTTCATAAAAGCCTACATGTGTTGAAAAATACAATTTCCCGTTTCTTTCAAAAAAACGGACATGGCTTTTTCCCTGCGGAATGGCGGCGGTATCCGTTTCTCCGCAAACATCGGTCAGATCGGCCAGGAATTCGGTCTGATCCGTCAGTGGATCATACCGGTACATTTTCCCGCCGGTTTCAACGGAATCAGACGAAAGGACATAATAGATCCTGCCGTCACTGGCCGCCGAAATGGCATTGTAAGTATCATGTGCTTTGGAAAAGCCTGAATAGTATTTTTTTGCAATTAAAGTACGCATGTAATGGTTAGTAAAATTGGATAATGATTATGGCAGTGGAATACCCGCTTCCTGTCCGACTTTGATAGCCGTTTCAAGAATCACGCTTTCTACAGACGGCTCCCAAACCGTGGGCAGCCCGTAAACCATCTGGGAGGTTTCTCCTTCATAGCCACCTTCACGCAGTACCGTCAGGGAAGGAATATAGCCCATAACGTCGTTTGAATATGCCATGACAAAGGTATCAACCCCGAAGATTTTCTTTAATTTGATTGAATATTCAATGGTTACTTCTCCGCCCAGGTTGATCAATGCCTGATCGCCTAATCGCCAGGCCTGTACAGGGAAGGGGTATGACGAAGGAAGTGCTTCTTTATTTTTTACTTTCTGCCCGATCCTTTCTGCCCATTTTTTGATATACCCTGATGAGGAATCATATGTTTTTTTAAGGTCTGCCTCGGTGGGGAGCTTTGCGAATTTCAGGTCAGCTTCCGCATAGGAGGTGGCCAGCTCGGGAAGCAAAGTTTTCATGTCTTCTTCCAGCACTCTGTCAACCGCAGCGGCAAGCTCCATGCCATATTGTTTTGCGAGCGGTACCGTATGGCGTGGTAATGGATTCTGATCACCGGCTGCTCCCTGGAAGAACAGAGCAGTAGCTCCCGGATGATTTTTCTCCAGAGCCAGTTGGGCAAATCCCGGGTAATCACCGGACCACTGATACCCGTCGAGAACGGTCGGATGGCAGGCATAACCGAAAATGATCGCTTTCAGCTCACCTTTGGCATTGGTTACCTTAATGACCGGCACGGCATAATCATTGGGGCCTTTGAGTTCCGGCAGACGGGTCAGCATATTGGCCGGATTATTCCGCCTGTTTACCTGAAAACGGGTAACACCATTAGCCGCTTGCAGCGTAACAGGTTCCAGGTTTCTGATAGCGGCATCGGCCAGTCGGATCACATCTTCCGCCATGCCTTTGGTATACGCATCAATTTTTTTCTGCTGCTCCGGCGTTATCGGGTAAATGTCTTCCAGCGCCTGATTCAGAACCGGTCCTGAATGTGTATGCGAACTGTTCAGGATAATCTGCGCTTTCGATAATCCGTGTTTTTTGCGGATCTGCTCCCGTATATAATCGGAAACATCTTTGGGAAAACCGAGAATATCACTGGTAACCAGCAGTGACTGATTGCCTTTGGCATCCTGCAAGACCACAGCTTTAGCCCATAAATCATGCATTGCACCCTCTGCAGGTTTTGTACGGGAAGCATATCCTGCCATCCAGATGTTTTCCTTTGGGGTAATGACGGTGCGTGCCACACCGGCTTTCCAGCCATTCTGACCATACAGAAGGGTATTGGCAGAAATAAAAAAGACCAGAAAAAGTTTGCAGACTGACGTTATTTTCATGGGGTTACGGGTTATTATGAGCTGATAATAAATAGTATTGCTGTTGATCAGGGAAGCGTTATTCCGGCTTCCTGACCAGTTTTGATAGCGGTATTGATAATGGTACTTTCTATAGACGGAGCCCATGTTGTGTGAAGTCCGAAAGCCATTTGGGCGGTATTCCCCTCATAGCCGCCTTCCTGAAGAATGGTGAGGGTAGGGATGTAAGACATTACATCATTTGAATAACCCATTATAAAGGTTTCGGTACCGAAAATTTTCTTGAGCTTGATACTGTATTCAATAGTCAGCTCTCCGCCAAGTGCCAGCAAAGGCTGTTCACCAATTTTCCATGCCTGCACCGGATAAGGATAGACCGTCGGGAATGTGACTCCCTGTTCCAGCTTTTTCAGCATCTGCTCTGCCCATACTCTCATATATCCGGTATTGGCCGAAACGGCTTTTTGCAGGTCAGCTTTATCCGGAGCTTTGGAAAAGGCGATATCTACTTCATGATAAGCTGCAGAAAGCACCGGTGATAAAGGCCGCATCTCTTCTTCCAGCACTCTTTCCACTGCAGCGGCGAGCTCGTTGCCGTATTGTCGGGCAAGCGGAACCGTGTTGCGGGGCAGGGCATTCTGGTCGCCACCTGCACCCTGAAAAAACATCGCGATAGTGCCCGGGTGATTGTTTTCCAGCGCGATCTGAGCAAATCCGGGGTAATCACCTGACCATTGATATCCGCTCAGTACTGTAGGGTGACAAGCATAGCCAAAGACAATCGCTTTGAGTGTATTATGGGCAGAAGTGACTCTGATCACCGGCACAGCATAATCCTGAGGGCCCTTGATTTCCGGGACCCGGGTTAAAGTGCTTACATCATTATTCCTGCGGTTTACCTGAAAGCGGGTTACACCGTTCATTGCTTCCAGGGAAACAGGTTCGAGGTTTTCAAGCGCCTTGCCTGCTATCGCAATTACTTCATTCCTGAAGTAGGCCGTGTAGGCCATCACCTGCTCCCGCTGCTCCGGTGCCATCGGATAAATAATGTCCAGTGACGCATTGTCAAGCACCGGCCCTGAATGGGTATGTGAACTGTTCAGGATAATCTGTGCCCTGTTTAAGCCGTGCTTTTTGCCGATTTCATCTCTTATTTCATCGGAAATATTCTTAAAAAAGCCGATTACATCACCTGTAATGAGAATGGAACGGTATCCGTTCTGATCTTCCAGGGCCAGTGCTTTGAGCCAGAGTTCATGCAGGGTACCCTCTGATGGTTTGTTACGGGCAGCGAAACCGGCCATCCACATATGCTCTTTCGGAGTAATGGCGGTTCTGGCTACACCGGCTTTCCAGCCTTTCTGAGCGGAAACAGAGAGAGCCGGAAAGATCAGAAGTCCAACCAGAACGATCATAAAACTTGTCGGCCTCATATTTTGGCAGCAGCTTTGATTTTGTCAGCGTTATTGTAAATTTTTTTGATAGCGGACGCAATCATTTCCATATCCTCACGGCCGGCGAGTAACATGTTCTGTGTAAACCAGACGGCTTCTTCACAAAGCTGCAGATTTTCAGGACAATGATTCCTTTCATTATAAGCTTTGATGTTCAGCTCACTGGCCGTATAAATTTTCTTATAGGTATCAGAAGCAAAAGTTTCTGCCAGGTAAGGCTGGGTGTTCAGCGATACGTACCCGCTTGAGCATGGAATATCCTCTGCGCGTAATGCGCTCAGAAACGCTGCTCTTGACAACCCTTTGAATTCTTTTTCCTTAAAGCGGAAAGCAAAAAGATGGAAAGCCGAGCGTGTTACATCGTCGTAAACTTTATAAGGTACTATACCCGGAATATCTTTGATCATGGATTTGAGATATTCCGCGTTCTGATTTCTCAGCGTCGTTTCTTCGTCAAGCCGTTTGAGCAGGGCAAGGCCAATGGCTGCCTGATATTCGGAAAAACGTAGCTTTGTACCCTGCATAAAGCTGCCTGTCCCGATGGTGCCGGCCGCTGTCCCATAGGGAGTCCCGAGGTTAGTGTAGGAGAAGCATTTATCCATGAATTTGTCATCATTACTGACAATGGCACCGCCTTCACCTATCGGCAGATTTTTAGAATTCTGGAAGCTGAAACATCCCGCATGGCCAAAAGTGCCTACTTTCTGATGGCTGATTTCAGCCAGGTGAGCCTGACAGGCATCCTCGATTACTACCAGATTATGTTTTTTGGCAATCTGCATAATCTGCTTCATATCAGCCGGCATCCCCAGAATGTGTACCGGCAGAATAGCCCTGGTTTTTGAAGTTATTTTCGCTTCTATTTTGGCGGGGTCCATCTGATAGGTCAACGGATCAATATCCACAAAGACAGGAATAGCGTTATTGCTGAGTACGGCTGTAATAGTAGCAATAAAAGTATACGGCGGCACGAGCACCTCATCGCCTGCCTGAATACCCAGCTGATTTAAGGCCACAACCAATGAATTGGTGCCGTTAACAACGGTCAGGCATCTTTTGGCTCCCAACGCCTGCGCCCATTCTTTTTCAAATTGTGTCACTACGCCTGCGCGTGACCACACACCGCTTCTGACGACTTCCAGTAATTGTTTTTCATCAGTTTCAGGTACCCATTTCGGCCATTTTGGCCAGCGTTGTTTGCTCCAGGCACTTTCTCCTCCGAGTACTGCCGGTGAACTTTGCGTATTGTTAAGGATTGCAGGAGAAGCCATCACGCTACCCCCTAATACAGCAGGTGCCAGTGTGGCACCAAGTCCGCCCAGAACATTTTGCTTGAGAAATTTTCGACGGGATTGATTATTTGTAGTCATAAGGTATATGATTTGGATGTCAGGAATTGTCTTTGAAGGAAACTCGGGTACGTACCCGAGTTAAACAAATTTAGATTAAAAAATTCAATAAAATAATTATATTGGAAATTTTGTTTGTAAAATAACGATATAGATGATATAACCGGTATCGGTATCCGTAATTAATCACAAAGGCCAATTAATATTTCATATTTATGAGTTTTCCTGATATTTTATTTTACGATGGTATACAGGATACTGGTATCATAATCGGTATAATGGACGTATTTTTTGTTCTGCATCCATAACAGGATATTTTTATCACCTTTCTTCTTATATCTCGGTATTACCGGACGTACATTATCGTAGCTGGAATTGCGTGTGACCGGTGTAATCTGCCAGGTGGCTCCCATGTCTTTGGTTACGCCTTTAGAAATTTCAAAAACATGGTTGATTTCGTGCGAAAAGTAAATAACGGAAGGGTTCAACGGATCGATGGTTAGTCCGCCAGAATAGTTCTCTTCTCGTTCCTTCTTCCCTTCGGGTGTCTGCGGGAACCATTTTCCGGAATTGATGATAGGATGATCTACCCATTTTTCGCCGTCATAAACAGCATAATGGTACTGATGCTCAAGGTTAGTAGGGTAGCGGGTATAGGCAACTACAGGATAACCTTTTTTATCCGTGACAATATCAAAAATCCAGGCTTTCCCGGTTTCAGGGGTAGCTTTATAGATGACTGATGCATCTGAAGGATGAAAGGGAAGCTGGTTGATATCCGCTATTTTAGTACCATCGATACGCCAGAAAGCATCGTTTTCATAATAACAGTAATAGACAGAATTGACCGGCTCTACATTAGGATGGCCGTCCGTAAAAATCAGGTGGATTCTGGATTTTCCGTCAGAAAAGTATTTGACATAAGGACGGTTGTTGGTATTCAGTTCTTTTGAAGTAATGATCACTTCAGGGTCAGACCATGTTTTCCCGTTATCGGTTGAAGTAATAAAATTGGGTTTAAAACCTATCCATCTTCCAAAACTGTAAATTTTGTTATTTTCATTGCTGAGCATGAAAGGGTTGGCATAGGTATAGGTTTCCCGCACAAATTTCTGCAATAATTCAGGGGTTTGTGGTTTGAAAACAAAAGGATCAGAAAACGTCGCGATATCAGAAGAGGGTGCTGTCGTGTTTTGAATCACACCCATTCCGTTTTTGCTTCCTCCGTGCCAGGTATATTGTGTTAAAATGGAGTGATCAGGCAATTCGAGAAATGCCGGATTATCATGATCATCAATTTCAAGTTTGGTGTACAGTGTTTTTTGTCGCGTAACACCTGTTTTCAGATTCAGAGAAGCAGCGACAATATCTCCTGACTTAGTAACCCAACCCGTGATCACTTCTCCGTTTTTGTTACTGGTATAAATAGCTCTCGGATCACTGAACCAGCACCAGGCTCCATCATTGGTAATGGCTGATACCTTCTGGGCTTTGAGCTGAAGATGAACTGACAGGAAGGTTAATAATAACAGGAAGGAAAATTTTTTGTTCATGTCTGATTGTATGTAACCCGGCATCAGCCACATAGATGCCTGATGCCGGGGTGAGAAATGTATGATTGCTTTTTCGTTATTCTATTGTTTCCAGAGGCGGAACATTATTCTGCGATCCGACATAGCCTTTATTCTGGTTAATTCTGCCTAACGTATTTGAATTAATAATAGGATCACTGATAGGCCATTGAAAATGAAATGGCTGAATATTAGGGTTTTGTCCGAGAATATTGATTTCAGACGAACGGAGATAAAAATCATTCAACGTATTAACCCTGTCATAAAAATAGTTTTTTTCATGAATATTTTCCAGGCTATACCCTTTTTCATTCCGTTTGGCCAGAATATAGGAAACCCTGTTCAGTTCGTTTTGTCTCGGCGATTCAGCAAATAATTCCCGTGCTGTTTCATCAAACAGAAAATCAAGGGTTACGTCAGTGGCTGTAATGGGTGTGGCATTAGCTCTTTCACGAACCGTATTGATATCGTTTGCAGCATCCTGTAACTGCCCCAGCCAGTAATAAGCCTCTGCCCTGAGTAAATAAGTCTCTGCCAGCCTGAAAATATACCAGTCTCCGTTACTGCCGAGTGGCTGTCCGGCCTGGTCCGGTTTATTGGGGACGTAGGTTTTATAGATAGGCATAGGATAGATCCTAGCCCAGTATTCATCAGGGAGGTCCATGTTTTTCGGATCGAACGGCTCACCGTACTGAACAGATGCGGGATTATTATACCGAAGTTCTTCCCGGTCAAACCAATTGACGTCAGCTCTTCTGAGATCAGGTGTATTTTTATAGGTTTCGGTTCCGTTTGCCCATATCTTGTAACTATGCCAGTCGGATAAAGCCACATCGGGGTTACCTCTGCCCAGCGAATCATACAAAGGTCCGCTGTCGATCATACCCAACCCTTTGTTTTTATCTTTGCCGCTGATGGAATGCCACCATGAACAGTGATAAACCCTCATGGTGAACAACCCGGCAGATCTTGCTTCTGCAGCGGCTTCCCAACGATCAACAAAAGCCAGGATGGTTTCTGTATTGGCAGCAATATTTTTGTTTTCCGGGCGATGAAGGTCCCAGATTACATTCTTCCGTGAATCACCAGCGTCAATACCAAAGCGGGAAGTCATGAGCTTGTAGGGGCCGTTAATGACCTTATTAGCAGATTCAACGGCCTTATTGAATTCCAGATTCGCCAGGTATATTTTTGTCAGCAGGTGATTGGCGGCTCCTTTGGAGGGTGCTCCGGCAGCGGTTTGCTCAGGGAGCCATTCTGCTGCAAACTCCATATCTTTTTCCAGCTGTTTAAGAATAGCCCACCGGCTATGGGTGTTGAAGTCGAGTTTTGCTCCCTGCACTTCATCCTTTACGAAAGGTAAATCACCATAGTTGCCAACGAGGCGGTAATACCAGTAGGATCGGTGCCATAAGGCTTCGGCAAGGATCTGATTCCGGTCATTTTCATTTTCCCAGGTAATATTGTCAATTCTGCTGATGACGGTATTGGCATTTTTTACCATCTGGAAAATATCATTAATCTGCACAACGAATTGCTGATACAAATCTGAATTGGGTGTTAAGGCCCGAAAGTCCATCTGAAGCCAGGGAACAGCCGCTTCAGATGCTGCCCACTGATGGGCCATGAAGTTTTTCTGACCTGTCTGTTCTCTGTTCAGGTCTTTTCGCATTGTAATCAGCATGGAGTTATAGCCAGCCTTATCTACAAAAAGATTTTCAGGTGTGAAGAAAGACTCCGGCTTGGGTTCGAGGAATTTCTCAGAACAGGATACCATCAAAGCGGTTGCTGCTGCCAGTATCCAGGGAAGTTTCTTATTGATTTTCATATTTATTTACTATTAAATAAATCATATTCAGAGTTTTACAAACTTACATTCAGGCCAACGGTGAATGTTTTCGGCATCGGGTAATGCCCTGATTCAGGATCCCAGCCCGGCCATTTGGTGAAGGTGGCCAGGTTACGGACAGAACCGAATATCCGTGCACTTTTAAACTTTGCAGCTTCTGCCAGGTGAGACGGTAATGCGTAGGACAAGGAAATATCCTGAATACGCAGAAAAGAGGTCTGCTTGAATGGTATGATTCCGCCGCCGAACGGTGCTATATTATTAGCCAGCCGGGGGTATTCGTTGCTTCTGTTTTCCGGTGTCCAGTAAGGATAATTGGCTGTACTGTTACGGTCAAATGTTGACCATCCCTGAACCGACTGATTAAATGCCCGCACATGTCCCAGATCAGCCCTGAGGAAAACAGAAGCAGAAAAGTTTTTCAAAAAGTCAACCTCGTTCCGGAAACCGATGTTATAGCGTGGTTCTGTGAAACCTATAAAGCGCTTGTCCTGAAGTGCTTCGTACGCACCATTATTGTCCAGGTCAGCTGCTTTAATATCACCTGGTTTGAGGTTGTATCGCAGCGCTTCTTCAGCTTCTTCCACCTGCCATGTTCCCTGAATATCATAATCCCAGGCAACATCTACAGGCTGACCTATGAACCACTTGTTCGTAAAGTCGGGAATTTCTCCCTGGTGTATTTTTCCTTCCAGCGTATATTCACCACTTTCGCCGAATAAGGCTTTGATTTTATTTCTGTTCAGAGAAAAGTTGAGATTGGACCGCCAGGTAATGTTGTTGTTTCTGACATTCACAGAACTCACGGTCAATTCAAATCCTCTGTTTTGTAATGCTCCTATATTGGTGATTACATTGTCAAAACCGGTTACTCTTGGTAAAGACCTTTTTACCAGCAAGTTACGGGTAGTGGCGTCGTAAACATCGGCGGTAATATTCACCCTGTTGCCAAACAACGCCATATCAATTCCGGCATTAAGCGATTCTGTTTCTTCCCAGCGTAATCCCGGATTGGACAAGGTAGAAGTTGATACTCCTATCTGCGGATTGGTGCCATCATAATACTGAACAGATCTCATTTGTGAGAATGCGGCATAGGGTCCGATATCACGGTTACCGTTTTTACCCCAGCTCAGCCTGAATTTCAGGTCGTTGATTCCCTCAGAACGGAAAAAATCTTCCTGCGATATTTTCCATGCAAACGCCGCTGCCGGGAAAACGGCTCTGGGGTTTTCCTGACCAAAAGCGCTGAATCCGTCTCTTCTGAGAGAAACTGTAAACAGGTACTTGTCCAACAGAGCATAATTGACTCTTCCCATCATACCATCTCCTGAATAACGGATATCATTGGTTTCCATGGTAGGCTTGTTGCCATATTGCATACCATGATAACCCAGAGTGGAACTTGGGGCAAATCCCTGATTGGTAAGGGTAGTGGTCCAGGATTTAAACTGTTCCGAATTATATAATAAGGTAACATCAAAAGAATGGATGCCCACTTTTTTATTCCATTTTAACAGATTATCAATCATCCATTCAGACCTGTTGGTTTCCAGACGGGTGGCGTATCCTCCGCTGTAGGTGAATCCTCCTACGATGGTTTCAGGCGACCAGTAATTGTAGTCTTTCAGAGCTTCGATCCGTGGCTGGAAAGAAAGGCGGTAGGTAATTCCAAGGGGAAGCTTTACTTCGGCGTATATAGACGCGAAAAGTGAATTATTGATTCTGGAACGATCCTGACCCAGCACGTTCAGCAGTGGGTTTTGTCCGCCCGGATATCCGTGCGGATACCAGGAAGGAGTACCGTCTTCGTTATATAATCTGGCAAACGGACTGGTAGTATACATACCACCGAGACTGGGAAGTACATTGTTATCAGATTCATTTCCGGATTTGCTGTTCACAGCGCTTTCATCCCTGTTGGTATACTGGGCGTTTACGCCGGCGTTGAGCCAGTCAGTGATTTTGAAATCTACATTCATCCGGGAACGGATAGCTGAAAACTTGTCTCCCAGCAGAATCCCTTCATTATCCAGCCAGCCTAATGACCAGTAATACGAAACATTGTCATTTCCGCCACCTACACTGACATCATATTCCTGTCTTTTCGCATTTCTGAATACTTCTTTAGCCCAGTCAATGGTATTACCTGAAAGGTAAACGTCAACTTCTGTCGGGAAGAAATTCAGCCTGCTGAGCCATTCGAGTGTATTATCAGGGTTAGGGTTGCTGGATGCACCCCGCCACTGATCGAGCGTAACACCTTCCGGAAGTTGTTCGGGGCTATGCCAGTAATAGGAAGGTTGGGATAATCCCAGCGTTCTGAAATAATCGCGTCTGAAGTCAAGATATCCTTGTGGTCCACGCGCTGCAACACCGGTATTAAGGGCCTGAGATATCCCGAACCTGGTGGAGAAATTGATGGTAGGCTTGCCAGATTTTCCTCTGGAGGTTGTGATCAGAATGACACCGGAGGCCGCTCTGGCACCATAAATAGCCGCTGAACTTGCGTCTTTCAGGATATCCATTGTTTCGATATCATTAGGGTTGATATCTTTTAAATCTCCGTTGTAAATTACTCCGTCGAGCACAATCATAGGAGAGGTAGAGGCGATCAGGGAATTTGTACCCCTGATTTCCATATTGGCACCTCCGGAAGCGTTGGTCCCCTGATTAGCCTGGAAGCCCGCAACGGATCCCGCCAACACGTCGGTGATTTGCGTTACGCCCTGGTTTTTAAAAGTACTGGCGTTAATTCTCGCTACAGATCCGGTAAGATCACTTTTTTTCGCTGTTCCGTACCCTACAACTACAAGTTCGTCAAGTGCTTTTGTGTCAGATTCCAACTGAACATTTAACTGTGTCTGACTACTGTTGACGGTAATTTCGCGGGGCTCATAACCTACGAATGAAAAGATCAGTACTGCATTTGAGTTCGGAATTTCAAGGGAATAATTCCCTTCTACGTCTGTTAAGGTTCCCAGCTGCGTCCCTTTAACAAGGATACTTACACCAGGAAGCCCTTCTCCTTTTTCATCGGTGACTCTGCCTTGCAGGGTCTGGGCTATACTTTTTGTCTGCCATACTGGTTGTTTATTGGACCCGGACGGAAGGGTATAGGCAGATACCGCTGCAGAGAAGGACATAGAAAATGCCATGGAAAGCCCCAGATATTTTTTCCAGTGCCTGATTCCTTCGTTATCCCGTCTTGGCTGATCAGGTGTTTCAGGTTTTTTCATGATTTATATGGTCAGATTAGATTTAGAAACAGGCATCAGCCGGAATATCCGGGCTGTGCAGATTACGGTTTTATTTAGAATAAAGCCGTTGGCGCAGTAAGGTGTATTCATTGTTTTCCAGGTTGTTTTCAGATATTGAAAATGACAAGTTATGGATATACGTCATAACTTGCGTTCATACAATTTGCGAACACGTATTATTCGTATCCCTTCATTAAGACGATACTGTGTCCTGTTAAGAAATCTGTAATCTGGAATGATGATTGTATAGTCTTTTGAATATTTTCTGTTTAGGAATACTGTATTTTATGCGGAGGCAACTCTGATGATTACCTCCGCATAATAAAATTTATCTTGCTTTCTGCATCACCTCCTTAATACTCACGGCTTTTCCTCCCTGACGTTTGCTCTCATCAGCGGCTTCCATAAAGGCAAATATTTCGATAGTTTCTTCCGGAGTTACCGGCACTTCACCCGTTTCAAAATAGCGTAGAATATCAACTAATAGGGGTTCATAACCTCCGTAAGGACCCAGTGTGCGGTTGCCCTCTGTAGTATAGACCGTTCCGCCATAGTTGTGCTTGCCGGTTCTTGTACCCCGGAAAGTCCCCACACGGCCATCTTCCCATAAGCCTACTGCAATGTCGGTTCCTTCTGTATGCACACGTGTTACTTCTTTACAGCCTGTTCCCATTACAGTGTAAAGTGTTTCCACACCGTGGACACCATACCAGAAAAGATCGGGGTGCGTTTTTTCAAGTGCTGCAGGACTGTAGGCATCTGCTCCGACTACTGTCTTTTTGTCCAGACCTTCAATTCCTTTTATGTATCGTAAAGACGAACAGGAGAACAGAGGTACTTTGTATTTTTTCGATGCTTCATAAATAGCGATGGTATCTTTTAAAGAAGCTGCCACCGGCTTATCGATAAATACCCTTTTGCCTGCTTTTAATACAGGGATCACCTGTTCGAGGTGGAGGCGGCCATCATTTGTTTCCAGCAGAATAACATCTGTTTTTTTGAGTAATGCATCGATGGAGTCTGCAATTTCGACACCTAATTTCTTTACTTCTTCAATATAATCAGGGATACGTTTGGCGCTGCTCTCAATATCCTTACTGCCATAAGGGTAAGCCGCAACGATTTTGTATCCGTTGTATTTGCTACCTGCCTCTGCACCATTGAGCAGTTTGGTAAAAGCAATGCTGTGGGAGGTATCTAACCCGATTATACCCACTTTTTTGCCTGCCAGGGGCTTCTGTGCCATTAAATCCTTAGGCGTCAGGAAACTTAAGCCAATACCTCCGGCTATGGAAGACATAAGGAATTTTCTGCGGTCGAAATTGTATTTCATATTATTTAAGGATTAGTGCTGATTGGTAGTTTAATGATTGATTAAACGGGTACGTACCCGTAAATATAATGACAAAAAATGAAAACAGGAAAATATTCATAGGGTTTTCTGAGAATTCTTTACATAAAATTTCAGCCAAAGTGATTTTCAGGGAATATTATACATAAGGTAATGAAATGCAGCCAGGGGTTAGTGTTTACGAATCTGCAGATATTTTTCAGCATATCTCCGTCCCAGTTCTTTTTGGGCGGCTGTTCCGAAATGTACCTGATCTCCATGGTGATCTAGTCCGGAAGAAGAAACATAATAAACATTTTTGAGGTTTTCAGGGACCCGGATGATAATGTCATTAATACGCTTTGCCTCCGGATTTCTTTCAACATAGAAATCGCCCAGTGTAGCGATGATTACAGGAACTTTGCGGGCGCCGATATCTTTTCTTAGTTTAGTGAAAAAATGCAGCAGTTTTTCTTCATAAACAGCAGCTTTTTCAGGATTACTGTCCTGTTCACCCTGATGCCAGAGAATAGCTTTGATACGTCCCTCTTTTTTTGCTTTTTTTACTCTGGCAAGCATTTCATCATAGGGGTAGATTCCTGTTTGGCTATGCCTGGCGCCGGTTTGCCAGTCATCAATGCCGCTTCCACCCACTGCACACGGAATTAACCCTATTTCGTGGGCTGGTAGTGCCTGCCGGACAGCCCGGGCAAAGCTAAGGCCAGGGCCCACACCAACGGCTGCCGGTTTATCAAAATGCACCGGATCTTTGGCCGGAACCCAGTTGTCAGTACTGTCCATCATCCATATTTTTTCATCGAGTGGCCGGCCCTCGGGTTCAAGGGGGCCTCTTCCTGCCATATTGGATTGTCCGATCAGCAGAAAAAGATCTTTTTTTACTTTTTGTGCTACCAGTGAGGTGCTTAAAAAAATGCAAAAAGTGAATAGTAATACTAAGCAAAAAGTGCGGGGCAGGATAGGAGATGACATAAGTTCTGTTTGTATTATATACCGGATTTTAATCAAAGGATTGAGAGCACCATTTTTAATGGCCGGGAGTAAAATATATCGGAAGTTCTGTCAAATCCTGAAACAGAACCATACAAAACCGGCTGGGAAATGGGTAGCCGGCCTATTATCTGCCAGGATCAGAAAGGATCTTTATGCCGCTTTTTTTCATGAGTGCACTGGCATTAAAGTCGGTGCATATTCCCTCTGTTAAAGTATAATTGAAAATAATTTTTTCCTGGGCAATCTCACTGTTAAAACTAAAATTAGTGACTTTGCTCTGGTCTGTGGTCATTCTGGCGAGTTCAATGTCGTGGGTAGAAATAATGCCGGAAGCATTCAGGTCGCTGAGCTGCCTGATGAGCGAAACACCTCCGATAAACCGATCCTGTGAATTGGTTCCTTTGAACATTTCATCCAGAAGAAAAAATACAGCTTCTCCGTTTCCGATGATTTTTAAAAGTTGCTCTATTCTTTTGAGTTCAGCATAAAAGGAAGAGATACCTTCTTCAAGATTATCCTGGGTGCGCATGCTGGTGAAAATCTTCATTGGTGATACTTTTGCCGATGCTGCACAGCAGGGCGCTCCCATTAGAGCTAAAACCAGATTGACGCCGACGGATCTTAAAAAAGTGCTTTTTCCAGCCATATTTGACCCCGTAATCAATGCTATTTCTCCCATTCCGTTCATTGAGAAGTCATTACACACTCTTTTTTGACGGATAATCAGCGGATGTCCCAGTTTTTCAAAATTGATAATGCAGGGTTGGGTGCTGATTTCGGGGAATGTAAAGTCGGGATTAGCATAGGAAAATCCGGCAAGACTGTTCAGGACCTCAAACGCACTGACCGCTGATGCCCACGCATGTAGAAATGGGCCGTTTCTGAGTTTCCATTTTTCTGTCAGCAGGATCAGATATACATCAAAAAACAAAAATGTATTGAAAATCGCATAAAAATCATTTCTGCCGATGGATGATCCTTTTGAACCCTTGGTCTGGAACATTTCCAGTATTTTCTTCAGACGACTGACTTCATGTGAGGCCGGATCATTTCTTTTGGTGAACGCTGATTGCAGCTGGCTGAGCATTTCTGTATTAAACTCTTCTGCTTCAATTTTGGTAATCAGTGCCTGATAGCCTCCCAGTGTTCTGATATTGATCTGCGTGTCCTCAATGATTTCTTCTGCGACTGGTTTTATTTTCCCCAGAAAAATCCGATTGACGATGATGCAGATCGCGAACGGAATGATATGATACCAGTTAAAGGCCGGATTGTAAAACGTATTATGCACATACCAGACCGCTGAGGATAACGACAGGATAGTCAGTAATATACCGGTTATAATCAGTTTGTATTGGTTCCGGAGTAGTTTTGATGGTTTTGCGGCCCATGTGAGTAATTTGTGATAATTACTTTTACTGTTAATAAACGGCATTCCGGAAGCCTGGAAGTCCTGCCGCCAGTCCAGCCTGGGAGTAAGGTCTCGGATTGCCTTCTGCCGCTCTGAAATTACATCGTTTGGAGCTGGTTCAGAAAGCCATTTCGCCAGTAATTCCTGACCCGACTCCGTGGTGGTCCGGTTGAGGAGTTGAAAAAGAGAATGCTGGCCGAAAATATCAAAATCGGCAAGGTAAGGATGGTCTCTGTTGAGGAATGTCTGTCCTGCAGGAAAATCAGATAAATGGTTCTCTTGTCTCAGGATTTCATTTTCATTGATTTCTGTCAGATAATCAAGATGCTTTTTCTGTAGCGACAGCTTTTGATACCGTTGAAGAATGATACAAAAAGTGATTACACACACGGGAACAGCAATCAGCAGGGCATAGACTGATCTTTCATTTGCCAGCACCAGGATGATAATAAGAGAAAACAAAAAAACGATCAGGCGGAGTGTGGAAATATTCTTTAACAGACCGGCTAACCTCAGGCTTTCTGTCTTGTACTGTCGCACCCGGTTTTTATATAGGTCCATATTTTGCTTCTGCCGGATTTGTTTAAAAAGCCGCGGCCAACCAGAATGCTGCACTATGCGGTCGTTCAAAAATAGTGATATTGTCCGGGATTGAGAGAATACCTGTTATGGAATTGATAAATATGTTAAATTCAGAGGAGAAACCCCTGTTATCAGTAGGAGACCTGACTTTTCAATCATATTCATAGCGCATTTCAAGGGTAACATTACTATCGCTGTCCATTTTGGGTACGAGGAATGTAAAAGCGAACCATTCACCTCCTATAACTTCGGGCATTGTTTTTTTGCCGGTAACGGTTACCCGTAATGTATAGTCGCCGTTCTTATCCTTTATGAGTGATTGGGCCATTTTCCTGATACTTATGGGTGTAGGATGTGCCGAGCCACTATTCATGCCGACTAATAAGGATGAATTCGTAAAGTTAATCTGTTGGAGTGTCGTGCCTGACTTACACGCAAAAAAGGAACGATAGGCTTCCGTGTCTCGGATCACCCTGAAAACAACGGGTCCTTCTTCGTGATAGGTCCTCGCTTGATATTGATTCAGCAGGCATTGTATTTCATCACTGTTAAACTTTGTATTGATCTGATTAACATAGGGCTGAGCCGGAGATGAAGAAGAAGGCGGTTCGGGCTCCTGGCAACTGCTCAGAAGTATTGTGATCAATGAGATGAGAAGAACAGTAGTTTTGTACATAGCAGAAAGGTTATTATTTTAAAGGTAGGCAGATGGTTACAAAACGACAGGTCCGTTTATTCATTGTGGGGTATTAGAAAAATAATACTTCATTATTGTATTATAAGAAGAATGCTCATGAGTTGTATTTTGACCATTTGTAATCATTATTTGTTAC
>JBEBXQ010000018.1:0-47442 GCA_040391535.1 Telluribacter sp.
CTTCAAAATAAATTGTGATAAGGTCAAATGTGCTGAACCTCTGAAATTCCACATAATGAATATCTCATCTCATCCGGATGTATATAAAAGGACATCATCAGAGCTGATGATTTATATTTATTTGAACAGATGCTCCTGAACCTGTTCAGGATATTAACTATTAAGATACTTCAATTGCCGCAGGATACCAGTATCTTTGCGGTATGTCAAAAACTGAAAATACAGAAGCCATCCTTTCGGGTCTGGGAATTGCCGAACTCAATGAGATGCAGCAGGAGGCGCACACCGCTATTGCTGAACATAATGAAGTACTTTTATTGTCTCCTACAGGATCAGGTAAAACACTGGCGTTTTTACTTCCGGTCGTTGCTTTGCTGAAAAAAGACGTAGCCGGTGTGCAATGTCTGGTCGTCGTGCCTACCCGCGAGCTGGCTTTACAGATTGAACAGGTCTGGCGAAAGATGAGTACAGGTTTTAAGGTGACCTGCTGCTATGGCGGCCATGATATGCCTACCGAAATAAGAAGTCTGAGTGAGGCACCTGCGTTGCTGATTGGTACGCCAGGTCGTTTGCTGGATCATATATACCGTAAAACTTTTGTCGCCAGGTCCATCCGTACACTCGTATTGGACGAGTTTGATAAATCGCTTGAAATGGGCTTTCAGGAAGAAATGGCCGATATTATGGGTAATTTACCTCAGCTGACCAAAAAGATTCTGGTGTCGGCCACAGGTACCTCAAAAGTCCCTGATTTTACGAAAATTACCGATCCTTTTACCCTGGATTTTATTGGCAGAAGACGACAGGTAAAAGGCCTGAGCGTGAAAATGGTGGAAGCCGGTAAGGGTGATAAAACAGAAAAACTGGTGGAGCTGCTCCGTTATCTTGGCGGTGATTCGACCATGGTTTTCTGTAATCTGCGCGATACCGTGGAAAGCCTTAACCAGCGTTTGAAAGAAGAAGGGATGGACAGTGCGGGTTTTCATGGTAAGCTCGAACAGGAAGACCGTGAAAGAACCCTGATCCGGTTCAGAAATGGCTCGGTGTTGTATCTGATCGCTACTGACCTGGCTGCACGCGGACTGGATATTCCGGATATGAAGCATGTCATCCATTTTGAATTACCCATGAAAGGGGATGAATTTGTGCATCGCAACGGAAGGACGGCACGCATGCAATCAGAAGGCACGGCTTATGTATTGTATTCAAAAGAGGAGGTTTTACCGGGCTATGTAAAAGAGGATACGCCCGTGCTTGCACTTCCTGATATGCTTCCACCGGCAGCAACCTCTGACTGGACCACGATTTATATCAGCGGCGGAAAAAAGAGTAAACTGAGTAAAATGGATATCGTCGGGTTTCTGATGCAAAAAGGGAAAATAGAAAAGCAGGATCTGGGATTGATTGAAGTAAAGGATACGATTTCCTTTGCTGCGGTCAGAAAGGATAAAGTAAAGGCGATGCTGGAACGGGTGGGTCAGGAAAAAATGAAAGGTAAAAAGTATAAGATTGAAATGGCGCGGTAAAGTTATCATGATAAAAATTTGATAAAACAAAACGAAATAATTATATTCGGGAAATATGTTTTTCCGATGAATAACCTCTTTAACATATTCTTTGCGTACATGGCATTTCTGAGAAGTGCCTGTGCCAATATTCCCTGATCTTCGCCTTCGGAGCACTTTCCTGCTCTGTGCTTTATTTTCTTTACGTGTGGTATTCAGGTATATGTATACATTGATGTGCTGTTGCCGTTCATTTATGCATGACCTTTTCAAAACTATGATCAGTCACTGCTATGGAAAAAAATAAGATTGCGATCATCGGACTAGGCAAAGTGGGTGCTTTGGTGGGAACGTTGTTAAAGGATGATTTTGAGGTGGAAGGGTTTGACCGCGCCAAACCTGCCGTTTCACTGGACTTCCCTGTTGTAACAGGTGATGTGACCGATGAGACGCTTTTAAAGCAATTTCTTCAGCATAAGCAGGCAGTGGTTTCATGCCTGCCTTATCATATGAACATCGGTGTCGCCCGTATGGCGCATGAGGCGGGGATACATTATTTTGATCTTACGGAAGATGTAGCTACTACAGCGGCTGTAAGGGAAATGGCACAGACAGCGAAAGGGGCCATGGTACCTCAATGCGGGCTGGCGCCCGGATTTATCGGTATTGTCGGTGCTGATCTGTGCAAACGGTTTACGCGCCTGCGTGATATTGAGCTGAGAGTAGGCGCCTTACCCCGTTATCCGAATGGCCTCCTGGGTTATTCGTTTACCTGGTCGCCGGCGGGTGTGATCAATGAATATATCAATGATGCGGAAGTCATTCATAACGGCGTCAGAAAATTTGTCCCGTCGCTGGAAGGTGTCGAAACGATTAATATTGAAGGACAGGAATTTGAAGCGTTTTCTACTTCCGGCGGATTAGGTACCCTTTGTGAAAGCCTGGAAGGAAAGGTGGACACACTGAATTACAAGACGATCCGCTACCCGGGCCATAGCCGGCTCATGCGCTTTTTGCTCTATGAATTGATTCTGAAAGACCGGAAGGAAGAACTGGAACGTATACTGACGGAAGCAAAACCGCCGGTAAAAGAGGATGTTGTATACGTTTATGCAGTAGTGGAAGGATGGCAGGGTGAATACCTCAAAAGAGAAGAGTTTTATGAAGCCTATCATCCCAGGCAGGTTCTGGGCAGGGAATGGCGGGCGATTTCATGGACAACGGCCGCCTCAGTGGCCGCTGTGGTAGGGCTGGTCTTCAGCGGTGAACTTCCCCGAAAAGGTTTTGTAAAACAGGAAGATATCGGACTGGAAGCATTTCTGAAAACGAAGTGGGGAAGTATGTTCAGTAGTAAAGTGTAAGTAAAACCGGATCGAAAATTCAGTAAAAATGGAAAAGATCAGAAACTGGGAAAGGGTGTTGCAGGGACTCATGCAACGTTACCGCGAACGGGTGCCGGATGTGGAGGTGATTATACGGGCAATGATCAGTGAAGGGATCATTGGATCAGAACAGGAAATTGAAAACGATCATATCGCGTTCCGTTCGATGGGAGTGCCGCATCTGGGCATTGCTTCTATGGAGAAAATATTCCTGCATCATGGCTATGAACGCCGTGATTTTTACCGGTTTGAAGGCAAAAAGCTGGATGCTTACTGGTATGCTCCGCCGGCCCCGCATCTGCCCCGGATCTTTCTTTCAGAACTGAGGGTAGGTGATATGAGCACAAAAGTGCAGGAGATCATTCATCATTATACACAGGGAATAAACGCTGATCCCGTCGACAACCTGGATCTGGATAATCCGCAGGCTGTGGATACGTTTCTGCATACTTCTCAATGGGATATTCCGTCGTATGAAGACTATCAGGCGCTTGCCCGGGAAAGTGAATATGCGGCCTGGGTTATCTACAACAGGTATTACCTAAATCACTACACGTTAGCTGTCCATCAGTTCAGGGAAGGCTATAATACAATAGCGGATTTTAACCGGTTTCTTGAAAAAACCGGGATTAAGCTGAACGATGCCGGCGGAAAAATCAAGACCAGTCCGGATGGCGGTCTGATTCAGAGCAGCACTGTTGCCGGGTTGGTGGAGGCGGTTTTCGCAGAGGGGACAAAAGCATCTATTCCGGGTTCGTATGTTGAGTTTGCTGAAAGACGCGTGCTGGAACCCTTCCGTCATCTTCCGGCTGACCAGATCAGACGCGAACACCGGCGGGATGGTTTTGAAGCGCAGAATGCGGATAAGATCTTTGAAAGTACATATGTTAACCAGGTAAAAAAAGGGTAGTGTTCTGATCTGAACATCTGATCAATAAAGTGTGAGGTATGAAGGAGATTCTGAAGCAGCTGAATATTAAGGAAACCAATGCCGGCACGGGAACCGGCCGGCACTGGTTGAACAGCAGAGGGGCCCGGCTGGTAAGTTTTTCACCGGTTGACGGCAGTGAAATTGCCGGGATCGGGATCACGGATGATGCGGCTTACGAAAAAGTACTGGAAACAGCGAAAGAGGCTTTCCTTCAGTGGCGCCTCTGGCCTGCACCCAAAAGAGGGGAGGTTGTCAGGCAGGTAGGGGAAGAGCTTCGCCGGAAGAAGGAATACCTGGGAAAGCTGGTTTCATGGGAAATGGGGAAAAGCCTTCAGGAAGGATACGGTGAAGTACAGGAAATGATTGATATCTGTGATTTTGCGGTGGGTCTTTCAAGGCAGCTGTACGGACTGACCATGCACAGTGAGCGACCGGGTCACCGGATGTATGAACAATGGCATCCGTTAGGCCTGGTGGGGGTTATTTCGGCATTTAATTTTCCGGTGGCCGTCTGGAGCTGGAACAGTATGCTGGCCTGGGTATGCGGAGACGTATGTATCTGGAAACCTTCTGAAAAAACACCTCTGTGCGGGTGGGCCTGTCAGAAAATTGTGGCGGAAGTATTTGCGGCCAATAAGGTGCCGGAAGGCGTTTCATGCCTGATTACAGGAGGAAGAAACCTGGGTGAAAAGCTCGCGGCAGATCACCGGATCCCGCTGATTTCAGCAACCGGTTCGGTGGCAATGGGGAAATCCGTGGGCGTGACCGTAGCGGGCCGGCTGGGAAGAACACTGCTGGAACTGGGAGGAAATAATGCGATGATTATTTCAGAAAATGCAGATCTGAATGTAGCCATCCCGGCGGCTGTTTTTGGTGCTGTCGGTACAGCCGGGCAGCGTTGTACGACTACCCGCAGACTCATCGTGCACCGGAATATTTATAATGAAGTAAAACTCCGCCTGGTAAAAATCTATGGGCAGCTGAAAATAGGCAATCCGTTAAATGAAAATATACATGCAGGACCACTGATTGATCATGCAGCCACGGAAGCCTATGAAGAAGCCATTCGGGAGTGCCTGGCAGAAGGCGGAAGGCTGATTACAGAAAGTGGCATACTTACAGGATCGGAATACACGGGCGGGTGTTATGTCAGACCTTGTATCATAGAAGCTGAAAGTACTTATCTGACCGTTAAGAAAGAAACATTTGCGCCCATTCTTTACCTTCTCAGCTATGATGATTTTTCAGAGGCGATCAGGATGCAGAATGACGTTCCTCAGGGATTATCGTCTGCCGTGATGACGCTGAACCTCAGGGAAGCAGAGCAGTTTCTTTCTGTGGAAGGTTCCGACTGTGGTATTGCTAATGTCAATATCGGTACTTCCGGCGCAGAAATAGGCGGTGCTTTTGGCGGTGAAAAAGAAACCGGGGGCGGACGGGAAAGCGGAAGTGATGCCTGGAAAAACTATATGCGCCGACAGACCAATACCATTAATTACAGCAGGCAATTGCCCCTGGCACAGGGAATCAGATTTGATTTTGAGGAAAAATGAGTGTTTTCTTTCAAAGATATTTTACCTGGTAACACTTTTGTGCAGGGTGTCAATCGGGCACATCAGACAGAAGAATCGTAATTTAGGCAGGATGCCGGACTCTTAAATGCAATAATGTTGCAAAATAGGTTTTGATTTTTATATATTTGCAACATTGTTGCATTATATAAAAAACGGGATACAATGAAAAAGGGGAAACTACCGGTTACCGTATTAAGCGGTTTTCTGGGAGCAGGAAAAACAACATTGCTCAATCATATTCTTCATAATAAAGAAGGATTGAAAGTAGCTGTAATTGTCAATGACATGAGTGAAGTGAATGTAGATGCGGGCCTGGTCAGGAATGAAAATGTACTGAACCGTACTGAAGAACGACTTGTCGAGATGTCTAACGGTTGCATTTGCTGTACACTCCGTGAAGATCTGATCATTGAAGTGGAAAAACTTGCGAGGGAAAAACGTTTTGATTATCTGCTGATTGAAAGTACGGGTATTTCAGAACCGGTTCCGGTAGCGCAGACTTTCAGTTTTGTGAATGAAGAAATGGGAATTGATCTTTCAGAATGGGCGGAGATTGATAGTATGGTAACCGTCGTAGATGCGTATAATTTTTACAGGGATTTTGGATCGCTGGATACGATACGAAGCCGGCAGCTCAATGAAGACCAGACGGATTCCCGTACCATCGTGAACCTGTTAACAGATCAGATTGAGTTTGCGGATATTATTGTGCTCAATAAAACGGATCTGGTATCACGCCACCATCTCGAAGAACTGCAGTCCGTGATCAGGGCTTTGAACCCTTCGGCCCGGATAATCAGAAGCACTTTTTCGAAAGTACCGGTCAGTGCTGTTTTGCATACCGGACTTTTTGACTACGACAAGGCATCAGAGTCAGCGGGATGGATTCAGGAACTGAAAAACAGCGAGATTGGCGGGCATACCCCGGAAACAGAAGAATATGGCATTACTTCCTTTGTATTCAGAGATGATCGTCCGTTTCATCCTGCACGTTTCTGGAATTACCTGTCCCGGAACTGGCCTGCAGGTATTATCCGCAGCAAGGGGTTGTTCTGGATAGCTTCCCGGCCTGACGACGCCATCAACTGGAGCCAGGCCGGAGGATCGCTCCGTGCCGAAAAAGCGGGAGTATGGTGGGGGAGTATGCCACTGCATGAACGGATCAGATACCCGTCTTATACAGAACACCGTGCTGTCATTGAATCGAAATGGGGGAGGTTCGCTGACCGGATGAATGAGCTGGTTATTATTGGGCAGGACCTGGACAAAGAACAGATAAACGGAGAATTGAAAGGTTGCCTTTGCACCGGGGAGGAAATTGACCGGATGCAAAGGAGTACAGCTTTTGATGATCCCTTTCCGGTATTATAGGGAAGTAACAGCAATAAAGGGTGACCATGGGTTGTTTTTAAAACCCTTTCACCCTTTAACCGCTACATTTTGCATGCGTAATAAGCTGAAATATTTAACCTTATTATGATTTTTTTGTAGAACCTGCTGTCAATAGATTTGTTTGATCAGGGAATGGGAAATATCATCCTTTCCGGGGTTTTGCAAGGAATGGTCATCTGTTTTTCTATAATCATTTCAGTACTTCGGGCTTTTTATGTATCCGTTCGATTGAAGTAAACATTTGTAATATTATCTGTTCGCCTGGAAAAAAACTATCCTTTTTCCGGTCCTGAACTTGCCCAGATCAGTTCCTGGTGATCCGGTGTTTTTTCACCCCGGTACATTCTGACAAAACGGCGTTGCTCTGTAAAACCATTTTCTATGGCCCATTTTGTAGCCGGAATGTTAGACGCCGGAATATCGATATAACAGGGCTGTCCTGTGAAATCAGCAACTATAGCATCCAGTAGTATTTGCCCTGTGTCTCTTGTTAACGCTACAACCGGACCAAGTTGAACAGCATTACTTCCTCTCCGGAAACCTGCATAACCGGTGACCCGTCCCTGGCTGTCGGTCTGGTAATAAAAAGGAGCATTCTCACTTTCCATTAAACCGGAAATAAATTCCTTCCTGGCGGATCCTGTGACATAGCGGTCGATTGAAGCAAGTTCATTAATTACCGGAGTATCCGGAGCAACCCGTTTGGCGGATAGGGTTTGATTCACGTTTTGCTTCGGCGTCCCTGCGTAGCGTATTACCTCATACTCCGGTTTGAAACCCAGTTTCTGATAGAGCCCCTGACCCATAGCAGTGGCATCCAGCCGTATACTCCGGACACCCCTGTTTTCGAGATAAGTGACAGCATGTTCCACTAGCCGCTGAGCAATGCCCGATCCCCTTGACTTTTTATCAACCAGCACCATGGCTATCCATCCTGCATTTTCAAAGCAGCAGCTTGTCGTGGTAGCCACACCTTTCCCGTCTTTTTCTGCAACAAAACAACCCTGAGGAGCCAGTTTCATTGCCCGCAGCCAATCGCTGTCCGTCTGGTTCCATCCGGCTTCATGCACCAGGTGTCTGCCTAAAGGAAGATCTCCGGAATTCATCAGGCGGATAAACAAAGGGGATAAGTCCATATGAAGCGTGTTGATTATTCTTTTCTGACGGCATAAAGATCGTAAACAATTCTTCCTCCAACGATAGTCAGTACAGGTTTTATTTCCTTTATACGCTCTTCGGGGCAGGTGATCAGGTCTTCTGAAAGAACGATCAGATCAGCCAGTTTTCCTGTCTTTAAGCTTCCTTTTAATTTTTCTTCGAAACTGGCATATGCATTGTTGATAGTGTAGGTTTTCAATGCACTTTCACGTGTGACAGCTTCGGAGGGGTTCACTGTATGCTCTCCCTGCGATTGCCGGGATACCATGGTCCACATGGCCTGGAAGGGGTTATAAGGGTTGATCGCCCTGTCGGCATCCAGTTTGACCATGTGATCAGAACCCCCGTTCAGCATCACCTGCGCTTTTTCCATTTTCTGATAGGGGTGAAAATCCTCCATCCTTTTTTCTCCCAGTACCTCGATAAGCAGATCGACGTCTTTGTAAAACCATGCAGGCTGTATATCAGCATAAATATTCAGGCGTCTCATGATACTGATAGCGTCTTTTGAGAAAAAATTCCCGTGTATTACCGAATGCCTTCCTTCCCGGATAGGTCTGGATTGACTGGCATCCTGATAAGCTGCCAGAAGGGTGTCAACCCCTGCGCCTCCCGTAACATGTGCGGTAAATTTCCAGCCGGCTTCTGAAGAGGCAATAATCAGATTTACCAGCTGCGCCCGGTTAAGGTTAAGCTCACCCCGGTATGCCGGATCATGGAAGCCATATACTTTCATGGCTTTTTTACCCCAGGGCCGCCCCATATAGGCAGTACCGGTGAGAATTCCTCCGTCCAGCACCACTTTCAGTGCACCCACTTTCACCCATTCATTACCGTCACCGGTTTTATAGGGAAATCCGTTTAACGCTTCTTTTATTTCTTCTGCAGGTTTTTCAGGATCAAAAGGAAAGCTGAAATTCTGAAACACTCTTACACTTAGTTTTCCTCTTTTTTGTAATTCATTAAAAAGCGCAAGATCGTCAGCTCCTCCGTTTCCAGCACACACTGACGTGATTCCGATGGCATTATATCGTTGAAAAAGTATCTGCAATGCCTCCAGCTTTTCTTCTGCCGAAAGGGGTACCTCATTTCCTTTATTCAGGTATCTGAATCCGGCCTGCCGGATCAGCCCGGTTGGGTTCCGGGTTTGTTTGTCTTTGACCACAGCCTGGTCATTTAAACCCGGCAGTCCTGATATTTCCAACGCTTTTGTATTAACCATACCTGCATAGCTTCCATTCAGAAAAACGGGGTTCCGGGGCGCTGACGCATCCAGTTCCTGAAGTGACGGCCAGCGCTTTTCCTGAAGTCTGGTGATAAAGAACTTCGGGTGAACAATCCATTCACCGGGTTTCCGGAGGCTTGATTCTTTACTTATCCAGGCAAATAATTCATCCAAAGACGTAATGTCCGGCAGCTCTTTCCGGAATTCACTTTGCGCGGCCGCCAGGGGATGGACATGATTGTCGATCAGACCGGGAATTATTCTGCTTCCACCGAGGTTCATTTTGAGTGTCCTTTCCCCTGCAAGTGTCAGTATTTCCTGATCTGAACCCACTGCCATAATCTTATCATTCTTAATGGCGATTGCCTCCGCGACAGGTATTTCCGGGTCCATTGTTGTGATCTTGCCGTTGTACAGAATCATATCGGCGTAATCAATTTCCGGAGTGCTGCCCGATAAAATGAAAAGAAGAAAAGAGAGTCGGATCAGATAGGTCATAAAGGGTCGTTTTTATAGGTTTGCAGAGCGTACCATACTCTGTTCAGACGGGCCGTTCCGGGATTTTCAGGGACAAATACTTAATCCGGTCTGCGCGCCATCAGCGGAATGTCGGTAAGGTCTCTGATCTTAATCAGTTGTCCGGTTTCTATACTTTTTCTGGCCGCCACACCGATAAGCAATGAAAGCGCGCCATCTCTCGTTCCGGCAGATTTGTTTGAACGTATTCCGGGTGAAAAGAGATCTTTCAGCATTGCCTGGTCCGCACCTCCGTGACTACCCGCCTGCCTTTGAACAGTAATATCCTCCCTTTCGCCATGTAATGAAGAATAAATAATCTGATCAGATCCCGGTGAGGTGCCGGTTTCGGCGGGTGTCAGCCAGGGGATGTTTTTTGCCGCATCGAGGCGTCCCCTGGTTCCGTTAAAGCCTATCTGCCATCCTTCGTACGGTGAATAGGTTGTCAGGGAATAATTGACGACTACGTTGTTTGCGTACCGGATCTGTACTGACATTTTATCATATATATCAATGCTTTTACGATAGAGGCAATTGTCCCGGATGTAGCCGTCCTGTTTTTCATTATTTACATACAATCCCACATCGGTGGGACTGGAGTGGATATTCCAGTAAAATGAGCAGGTATTTTGATGATTACAGGTACGGCAATTATCACCGCGGAAAGGGTTTGCGCCCCCATAAAATTCCAGAGACCCAAACGCCATAACCTCTACCGGGTCTGAATCCAGGCACCAGTTGAGAAGGTCAAAGTGGTGAGAGGATTTTTGCAGAAGCAGCGTCCCGCTGAATTTCTTTTCGCCATGCCACCTCCTGAAGTAAGAAGCTCCGTGGGTCGTATCCAGATATTCATGGAAGTCAACGGAGGTTATTTTACCTATTTTCTCTTCTGCGAGCAATTCCTTCAGCCTGGAGAAAACGGTGCCATACCGGGCATTAAACCCCACAATGACCCTTTTGTCATATTTTTTTTCAGCAGCCAGAATATGCGCACACTTTATTTCGTCTGTAGTCATTGGTTTTTCTGTGATCACGTTGGCCCCCAGCTGCATGGCCCGGATGATGAATTCATCATGATTGGAATCAATGGTAGTAACGATGACATAATCGGGTTTTACAGAATGCATCATTTTATCAAAATCTGTAAATACAGGACAATTCAGTTTGCTATACTGTTTAGCGTAATCAAGACGCCCGGCATTGCTGTCACATAGTCCGGTAAATTCTACCTGTTCTCCTACTACTTCGGGTATTCTTTTAAGCCAGAATAAAGTACCCCGCATTCCGGTACCTACCAATGCTACCTGTATTTTTGACGGGTTTTTCACAAAAGTGCGATCCTGAGCACCTGCGACGACAGTTCCGGAAAGAGCCAGGCCGGCAGAGAGCAGGAAATTTCTGCGGGTCAGGTCTGATTTGATTTCCATGGTGGTGATGTTTATGTAAGGGTTTAGGTTTTTTATTAATGCTTTACTTATAAAAGGAAGCCGGCTGACCACGACGGATCGTCTGACTTATCATCCAGGGACCCGTTGATGAACCTGCGGGCTCTGACCGTCCGTTGCAGGCTGTTTTCCGGTGTGACACGAAGTATTCCCCTCCGTCTTTCAGCACATTTTAATGTAATGGTTATTGCTTTTCGCCTACTGTCAGATAAAAATATCCCCACGTAACTTTTCTGTTGATCGTTTTCCAGGCTTTGTTCTCATAACTTGCCAGGAACCTTATTCTGTGGCCGGGAGGACAGTCATCCGATATCTTTACCACAGAGGATAAAGCATAGCCATCGCCCCATTTATCCGGCTGCAGTTCATCGAGGAGCCTTTCATTAATTACGTAAGGATCATCATAGTAAAGACGGGTTCTGTTGCTGACCTGATATACGGCAATGGTTTCACCGGGTTCGGCAATGTTGTTACCATTTCCGCTCCCGAAAATTTCACTGTCTCCGTCATCTATACCAATATCATCGAATTCCCTGACGTCATAAAATACGGGTGCATCAAAATCCTCATTCCAGGTATTACCGTCAGCATCGCTCACAGCAAGTCTGAACCGTACATAATGTGGTGAGCCGTCAGCGGGTGGTTCATTCTTTACGCTGATCCTGAAACCCTCCTTCAGCCACTGCTCTGAACCTGCCATCAGCTTTTCCGCTTCAAGGGTAGTGTCCGGGACGGTGACATGAGGATGCGCTGTTGATAAACGGATTCTGAGACTTTTTTTATCACGGTCGGCAAGGTTAAAGAGATTAAGGTTAAGAACCCCTTCTTGTCGGGTATCAAGAAACCGGCCGTTGCCGTTAAATGAATATCCCTGTAACGCGATACCCGCGGAGCTTTCCTTCTCTGTTACAGCGATTTTGTGATCATGATGGTCTACAGAAAAACGGATCCGGCCGGTCTGATCACTGCTGACCTCTGTCACAACTCTCCTTTTTTCCTGAATGTTATAGTCGGTGATCGTGTAGCGTTTACCGGGGATATACAAAGGGGCGGTTGTTACTTTTATTTTCACACCCGGTATACTGTTTCCGTCGGGCATCCATTTACGTGTCTGGATCATCAGCTCATCCCGTGTAACGCCTTTCAGTACGATAAACCCGGGTTCTGCCAGGTTGCTTTCCACCTTATAGTCCCATACTTCAAAATTAGGATAGAGATCTGCATGATTCCATCGCGAAGGTGCCGGAACCGGTCTTTTGAAGGACTCCTGAACAAACCTGAATGCATCAGCAAACTGATCAGGCATCAGTTTATGAGGGCCATCAAAAATTTTATATTCATAGTCCAGCTCCGGTTCAAGAAGGGCAGCCTGGTGTACTTCATGATTCAAATGCTTCAGCTCACAATCGGTACCATTATGAAAACGCAGCCTTATGCCGTGGAGGTTAAGAAAAAGGTGCCGCATACTGTACAGTGTATGGTTTTGGGGATACCCGACAAAAAATTCAGGGGATCCTTTCGAGTTCACTGCCGTACCAATCAGGTGGGGGTACTTACCTGCGAGATAAAATGCCATGAATCCTCCCATACTTTGACCTATGACGGCTCTGGATGACCGGTCTTTAATGGTGCGGTATGACGAATCGATAAGGTTAACGAGTTCAGGAAAATAGTCTTTAAACTGGTTGGGATAATTGATATTGGAGTGATATCCGATGTTATACGGCCGCAGATCGGCCTCGTCTGACCGTCCGTTCCAGGCTATCAGTATAATCTGGCTGTTTTTTACCAGGTCTGTGACACCATCCAGTGCAAACCGGTGATCTCCCTTATTACCATGAAAATAGTAAATGACGGGGTAACTTTTTTTTGTGCTGTGGTAGTCCTCCGGTAAAAATACTCTGTAGTTTTTTTTTACCTGAAATACCTTGCTGAAATGGCTTTTATCCTCCTGGGCCTTCAGGCAGGGCGTTCCGGACAACAGTCCGGCCATTAAGAAAAGCAAAGATACTGTCCTGTAGCGATATGCGTAAATTAGTTTTTTTAACATAACAGCGTTGTTTATTTCAGAGGTGATGAGAGCGTGTTTCGTCTCATTATTTTGAGTTTATCTGCTACCAGCATAGTAACAGCCTGAATCGCCGGAGGGAATACGGTCCGCAAATCGATATTGGTGTTATCTGCCATATCATCTTTGAGGCAGGCCATAAAAGTGTTTTTTATTTCTGTGGCCAGGTTTACTTTACAAATTCCTCTCGCAATGGTTTCCTGCAGGGTAGTGGCGTCAATTCCAGAGCTGCCGTGAAGTACCAGCGGGACAGGTGTGACAGCATTGATCAAAGCCAGCCTTTCCAGATCAATCTGTGGCTTCTGCCTGTAAAATCCGTGCGCATTTCCGATGGCCACCGCCAGCATATCTATACCGGTTTGTGCAGTGAAAAAAGCAGCTTCTTCAGGATCTGTTAAGGCCAGCACGTCTTCAGGCTGACCATGTTTGGCCACATATCCCAATTCAGCTTCGACATTTGCCTGGTATGCTTCTGCAAGCTTTACAACCGCAGAGGAAACGGAAATATTCTGTTCCAGTGTTTTTTCACTTGCATCAATCATCACGGAATCAAAGCCGGCATCGAGGCATTCCCGGATAAGTGCAATTGAATCAGAATGATCCAGGTGCAGATATCCTTCGACCTTGTATTCCCTCAGAACAGCCCTGGCCATATTAGCCGCAACCTGCAGGCCCATGTATTCAATGGAGCTTTTCGTCAGCTGAAGGATTACAGGTGATTTCTGTTCGGCTGCGGCCATCACAATTCCGGTCAGGGTCTCGTAGTTGTAAAAATTGGTAGCGAGCACAGCATAACCATTGCAGTACGCATCCTGTAACCTGTCTTTAATATTCATAACGAAAACCGAATCTGCTGAACGCAAGATTTGATACCTGTTCTAAATTCTCAAAAGCGGTAGTGCCACCCTGGGCGGTAGTCGAAATGGCTCCCATAATATTCCCGGTATTCTGACACACTTCCAGCGGGGAGTTTTTAAGAAACTCATGGATAAAGCCAGCGGCAAAACTGTCACCGGCTCCTATCGTGTCCACCACATTCTTGTTGAGGAAAGATTCCTGAAAACGAATATTCCCCTTGTGGCATACAGTGGCTCCTTTGTTGCCCTGCTTCACAACCGATATGCAGTCAAATTGCATGAGGATCTCAAAGGCTTCCTCCAGAAAGCCTGCACGTGTGAGCTTAAGCGCTTCTGATTCATTAGGAAAAAAAATGTTGATATAAGGTAAAATGGCGGAGAGATCCATATCCCATTGATTCTTAGGGTCCCATTGAGGGTCAAAAGATGTGGTAAGACCCATTTTGCTGGCTCGTTTAAATAACTCCGGGACGTCTGCCCTGATGCCCGGCTGAAGAAAAAAGGATGAAAAATGCAGATGACGCGACTGCTCCAGGAGGCCCGCCGGTATATCTGACAAGGTGAACTCAGTCATGGCACCCTGGTAAGTCAGGGCTGCACGATCTTCACCGATATTCAAAATAACAGTAGCTCCGGTAGAAAATCTGCTGTCCTGCAGAATGTGTGAAGTGTCAACGGCTTTGTTTTCCAGACTTTCCAGAATAAAATCCCCGAAAATGTCTTTCCCGGTTTTACCCGAAAATGCAACGCGGTTGCCCAGCAGACTGGCATTACTGGCAAATATTGCAGAAGAGCTTCCAAGGGTTAATGCCATTTCATTTGCAAGTATTTCCTGTCCCGGTATGGGAAAGGTATCGAGCTTGTTGAGGATCAGATCGACATTGAGCTCTCCTATTGTAAGTATATCATAGTTTTTCATTCACAAGGGTTGTTTGGCCTGGGGGTTAGGTTTTTCTATATACATATTACCCGAGCCTGGATTCGGTGACTATCTGCAGAGGAGTATAGGGGTAAATGTTAACTCCTTCCACAACCCGGGTAATGGTATTAGAAAGCGAAGGAGAGTCCGGATTTAACCCTAACTGGAGGGATTTAAGAAATCCGAGTATCTGAGCAGGCAGTACACTGCATACGGAAAAAAGGTCTTCGTCCAGTTTTTTGTCGCAGGGCAGTCTGATCAGCAGGTCAAGTGGAGCAGGGGCAAACTCTCCCAGGTTTGATTCTATAATACCTATCTGACAGATACCTTTTTCCCCCCGGTTTATATCTGCTACCAGGTCGTTTTCGTATTGTGCTACATAGCTGTTATTGGAAAAGAGGTAAATGATCAGCGTAGTGGGATTGATTACTACTTTCGGACCATGCCTGAAACCAAGAAATGTATCATAACCACCCATAATGATCCCATTTGTAAATTCCTGTATTTTAAGCTGTGATTCCCTGGCTGCTCCCTGATAGGGTCCTGAGCCCAGAAAGAATGTTCTGTTGAAACTCAGGTCTGCTATTTTCTTAAGCCTCCTGCTGAAATTCTCAAAAATATATTGTCCGTAAAAACTCAGCTGTTCCACCTCATGCTGGGCAATACCCTCACCGGTAAGCCTGGAAATTAAAATCCCCGCCAGAAGCATGGATGTAAAACTTCCTGTCATCGCCAGACTCTTGTCATTGGCTGTGGAGGGCATAACGAAATGATAGCAATTGTCATCAGAAGCAGTTGCCATGGCTAATTGCCCATCCGGATTACAGGTGATGACCAGGTGAAAAATCCGGTTGCACAACCGGTTGGCCAGATCAACAGCCGCGACACTTTCCGGGCTGTTGCCGGATCGTGCAAAAGAAACGACGAGTGTCGGATTATCCGCAAGGAAATAGTCGGCAGGGTGTGATACCAGATCAGTAGTAGAGACTGCCACAGTTCTTTTGCCGGAATGTCTTTGAAGGGATCCCTGGAGTATGGTACCTATATATGCTGATGTACCTGCTCCGCAAATAATAATAGTAAGGTCAGGATACAGATACACAGATCGCAGAAATTCTCTTAATGCTGTTTCATGTTGTCCGAGAAGTCGGAAGGTCTCACGCCACAGCGCGGGTTGCTGCAATATCTCGAAAGCCGTGAATGATCCGCCCGCCTGTTGCAGATATTCCGGTTCATACCCAAAACACTTCTTTACTGCTGAATTTTCAAAGTGATTCACTTGCGATAATTTTTTCTTTTGATTTGTTATGAAACAAATTTAAATACTTTCATTTGCTTTATGCAAATCTTTTGAAAACTTTTTATTTTAAATAATTGCTCATATTTTTATTTCTAAACCTTATTATGCTATGTTGTTTTGCTTTTTATCTTGTTAAAAGTGCGTTAAAAGGTTTTGGAGTATGATAAATTTGATTACATTGCATTTCAGATATGTAATTTGTTATTTCAAAGTAGTATAATGAAAGAGGTCCAAGTAAAGTCTACAGTATCAAGACGCACTGCTATCCTGGAAAAGCTGAATGAAGCGGGGCAGGTTGATGTAAATGAACTCAGTAATGAATTTAATGTGAGTGAGGTTACGATCAGGAATGACCTCGCCAACCTTGAGACCAAAAATCTGCTTGTTAAAGTAAGGGGAGGGGCTATTAAAGTAGACCGTGTGGGTATGGATTTCGCTCTTTCGGATAAAAATAAATATAATTCAGAGGAAAAGAGCCGGATCGGACGGGCTGCCATTGCGCTGATTGAAGAAGGGGATACCATTATTCTGGATTCTGGTACCACAACGCTGGAAATTGCTAAAAACCTTTCAGCGTTTCAAAACCTTACGGTTATCACCAATGCCTTAAATGTTGCGCATGTGATGGCTGAACACAAGGATTCCAATGTTATTGTTCCGGGAGGTTTTCTCAGGAAAAATTCGCTGTCACTTGTAGGAACAACCGCTGAAGACAGTTTCAGGGGGTATTTCTGCGATAAACTGTTTCTCGCGGTTGACGGTTTCAGTGCAACGCATGGTTTGTCTACACCTAATGTCGAAGAGGCTCATCTCAATAAGGTAATGATTGAAATATCAAAGAGGGTTATTGTGGTGACGGATTCAAGTAAATTTCTGAAACGGAGTTTCGCGTTCATTGCCCCTGTGTCAGAGATTGATGTAGTCATTACCGATGACGGTATTGACCCCGAAGAAAAGAAAAGACTGGAAAATGCAGGTGTGCAGGTAATTATATGCTGAATAATTCTTTATAGAGTAGTGGCGTCGATAAGTAAAGGGAACTGTGATAATTGATTTCTCCGGCTATCGGTGCGAACAGGCAATCCGGGATCCTATTTTTTTAAAAACCTCTACTTGTGAAAAGCTCAAACTGGATTATTTATGCTGCGATAACCACAATATTCTGGGGTGTATGGGGAGCTTTTATTGAGATTCCTGAAAAAGCGGGTTTCCCGGCTACACTTGGTTATTGTGCCTGGGCACTGACGATGATCCCCTGCGCACTATATGCGCTTCGTCTTACCCGGAGGGAAATTGATACCAGTAGACATGCGGTTATGCATGGTATGCTGATTGGTTTGCTCGGAGCAGGAGGACAGCTTATTTTGTTTAAAGCGCTGGAAACCGGTCCTGCTTATATTGTATTTCCTCTGATCTCGCTCTCACCGGTAATTACCATTCTTTTCTCATGCGTTTTCCTGAAAGAAACAGGTTCCCGGCGTCAGTGGACAGGTATATTCTTTTCTTTAATGGCGATTTGTATCCTCTCATACAAAGACCCTACTGATCACGACGGGCCTCATTTCGGCTGGCTCCTTTCTTCCGTTCTGGTGTTTTTTATGTGGGGAGCACAAGGGTACTGCATGAAAGTAGCCAATAATACAGTAGATGCTGAAAGTATCTTCTTCTATATGACCGTCAGCAGTTTAGTATTGATTCCGTACGCTATCTACATAACAGATCTCTCAGAAAGTATCAATTGGGGGTTTAGCGGGGTTTATTCGGCTTTATTAATTCAGTCACTGAATGCGTTTGGGGCTTTAATGCTTGTGTATGCATACCGTTACGGCAAGGCTATCGTGGTGTCTCCTCTTACAGCCGCTCTTTCACCTATCATTACCGTAGTGATTTCACTGCTTATTTATTCAGTAGTACCGGGTATATTCGTTTCTGCAGGTATGGTTCTGGCTTTTACTGCTATCCTCCTTATGGCCTGACCTTCTTTTATTGTCCGTTACCACAGACGGAGAAACCTTGTTCCGTACGATCATCTCACCGCTTATGGTACTACCCCATCTGTCCGGGCAATCTTTTATGCGTGTGCTCTTCTGTTTCGTTTTGCTTCAAAGTTGATTTTTTCGTTATTTCTTTCGGTTCGTTATGTTATTCTTAAAATGAAATGAAAAAAAAGTTTTTTGATATTTTATTATTATAAAAACAATTTATTAATATTGTAACGAAATGTATCGAAAGAACAATAACTTACGAAACCCTTATTATTATGGAATTTAGACTACTACCATTTTATTTGTGCGTTGCGGCCTTTCTCTTTTCTTCACTGGAAAGAGAAGCCGTTGCTCAGGGAAGGTTGATCAGCGGCAAAGTGATCTCAGAAGATGCCGAAGGTATTCCGGGAGTGAATGTGGCTATCAAAGGATCCACTTCCGGAACCTCTACCAACGCAAGCGGCGAGTACAGGATCAATGTTAATCAACCCGATGCCGTGCTTATTTTTTCGTCGATCGGTTTTATAACATCAGAGATACCGGTGGATAATCAGAGTGTAATTGACATTACGCTGAAAACGGACATCAGAACACTGAACGAAGTGGTTGTGACAGCACTGGGGATACAGCGGGAAAAGAAAGCATTGGGTTATTCTGCTCAGGAAATTCAGGGTAGCGCTCTCACCGAAGCACGGGAAACAAATATAGCCAACTCGCTGAAAGGTAAAGTGGCCGGGGTCCATATTAATAACTCTGCCGGCGGGCCGGGCGGATCCAGTTATGTGGTGATCAGAGGTGGCAGTTCACTAACTGGCAGTAGTCAGCCGCTATATGTGGTTGACGGTGTACCGATTGATAATCAGACTCTTGACGGTGCATCTCTGAGCGGTGGAAGGGATTACGGAGATGGAATAGGCAATGTTAATCCTGACGATGTAGAGACTGTTACTGTTTTGAAGGGGCCGAGCGCCGCTTCGCTTTACGGTGCAAGAGGAGCCAACGGCGTTATCCTGATTACCACAAAAAACGGTACAAAAAAGAAAGGACTCGGAATAGACTTCAATTCCAACACCACATTTGAGACACCGAATGTCCTGCAGAAATATCAGAACGTCTGGGGAGGTGGTTACGGAGGTACGCACAGCAGTTTCGGGAAAACCATGTACCAGGGTGAAGAATATCCTTTATGGACCAATTCCATGTACGATCATTGGGGTGGTGCAATGGATGGAAGAATGATCATCATGGCCGGAATGCCTGAAATGGGTCCGGTGGCGTATACGCCGCAGCCTGACAATAATATCAGGGATTTTTACCGGGTTGGTCAAACCTATACCAACACAATAGCAGTTACCGGAGGTAACAAAAACAGTTCGATGCGCTTATCGGTTTCTGACATGCGCAATAAACACATTCTGCCTACTACCTCGTTAAACCGGCAGACGGTCAGTCTGACTTTTAACTCCAATATTTCGGACAAGCTTACCGTGGAAGGAAGGGTGAATTACATAAGACAGGAAGGACAAAACAGGCCTAATCTGGGTGGAGGCTGGGGAAATCCGGTAACGGCATTGAACCTGCTTTCGCGCTATGTAGACCTGGATTGGCTAAAAGATTACAAGAGAGCAGATGGTTCCATGGTCAACTATATTGTCCGTACACCGCATAATCCCTACTGGATTGCAAATGAGTTTTTAAGCGAAGATAAAAGAGACCGGATGATGGGCTATATCCGTGTAAAGTATCAGTTTACCAACTGGCTTAGTCTGCAGGCCCGTACCGGAACCGATTTTTATGGAGATACGCGTAACGAGCGGATCGGTATCGGAACTACCGGGGCTGCCACCATGCGGGGAGAAGTAAAAAGCACAGACTGGAAAGTTCGTGAAGATAATAGTGATGTTTTGCTTACGGCTAACGGGCAGCTGTTCCCCGGCCTGACGGGAAGCCTGTCACTCGGGGGTAACCGGATGAGCCGTTACCAGGCAGTGAGTGGTTTCACTGGTACCAACCTGATTCTGGATGATGTTTATCATATCAGCAATGCGGCCAACGTGGTACCACGAAGCGGACTTACACGAAAAGAAATTCAATCCGTATTTGGTATGGCGCAATTAGCTTACAAGGATATTTTGTTCCTGGATATCACAAGCCGGAATGACTGGTCATCTTCTCTGGGTCTGGAAAATCAGTCTTTCTTTTATCCTTCCGTGAGTACAAGCTTTGTTTTTTCTGATGCTTTTAAACTATCTGATACTTTTCTATCGTTCGGGAAGGTCCGTGCTTCCTATGCACAGGCCGGAAAGGATGCCAATCCCTACCAGACCAGAGCCGGGTATTCACTTTCCAATGTGAGTTTTAACGATCAGAAATTTCTGCAGATTGGTTCAAGAATTCCGTTGACGAATCTCAAAAATGAACTGACGACATCTTATGAGTTCGGTGCAGACATCAGACTCTTTAAGAATCGTATCGGAATAGACCTTACTTATTATGATGCTGTGGCCAGGAATCAGATTGTACCTCTCCCGCTTTCAGCAACCACCGGATACTCAGACCGGATGATAAATGCCGGAGAAATCAGGAATAAAGGGTTTGAGCTTTTGCTGACAGGCAGTCCTTTTGCCAATAAGCAATCGTTTTCCTGGAATGTGACACTTAATCTGTCCCGCAACAAATCCCGGGTTGTGAAATTATACGACGGAGTGGAGGCCCTGTCTTTGCTTACCGATACGTACGCTAACATTGAGGCACGCCCTGGACAGCCTTATGGGAATATTGTCGGATACAAATATCTCCGGAATGATGAAGGAAAGCTTATATTAAACCCGGCAACGGGGGCACCGCAAAGAACTACAGATAAGTTTGTGCTGGGTAATATCCAACCGGACTTGTTGGGCGGGCTTACCAATGACTTTTCGTTTAAGGGTGTAAATCTTAGTTTCCTTGTGGATTTCAGAAAGGGAGGACAAATATTCTCTCATACAAAGTATAAGGAAATGGCCAATGGGACAGGGAAATTTACACAGGAAAGGGGAGACGGAATGGCGATGGAAATCGACGGCGTCATCCAGAACCCCGATGGCACTTTCGAAAAATATATGAATACGGTAATCCCGCAAAATTATTATGCCCCAAGGGCCTGGTCTAATATAGGGGAAGAGTTTGTGATTAACGCAGATTACATCTCTCTCAGAGAAGTGTCGGTTGGTTATTCGATCCCTGCCGCGATCATGGCCAGGTCACCTTTCAAAAAAGCCAAATTATCGGTCGTAGGACGGAACCTGGCCTATCTGTACCAGGATGCACAGTTTAAGATAATGGGTGTATCCCCTGAGTCGGCTTACAGCAGTTCTGCCGCTGCCCAGGGCGTGGAATCCTATTCTCTGCCCACTACGAAAAGTATCGGGTTCAATCTTTCTCTTTCCTTTTAACAGACCTAATCATTATGTATAAGCTACCTGTATATTTAAAAAAGAGATTCTTACTCTTTATGCTGTGTTCTCTTTCTCTGACATGCTGTACAGAAGACTTTGAACAGATCAATACCAATCCTGCTCTGGTAACGCAGGACGTAGTCAATGTGAACAACCTGCTGGCCCGTGTGCAGAAGGAATCGGTTTTTGACTATTATGAATACGGTTATCTTACCGAGTTCAGCGGATATTGCGGTAATCCGGCAACGGTACCGCTTAGCAATCGCGACTGGTCGGAACCTTTCAACGAATTTTTCAGAAGTTTTATCATTAATACTTCTGAAATTGTACGCCTCACGCAGGATAAACCGCTTTTGTCAAATAAAAATGCCATTGGGCGGATTATGAAAGTCTGGCTTTTCCATCAGCTGACAGACATGTATGGTGACGTGCCTTATTCTGAAGCCGCTCTGAATGTAAATGATGTGATCAATTATCCGAAGTATGACAAGCAGGAAGATATCTATAAAGATATGCTCAAAGAGCTGAAGGAGGCTTCTGCTCAACTCAGTGATGACGCTTCCCAGTTGTCTTATGGTGCTTCTGACCTGATATATAAAGGAGATATTGAAAGTTGGAGAAGGTTTGCCAATTCTCTACGTTTACGGCTTGCTATCCGCACGCGCTTTGCTGATCCGGCATTAGCCAGAGAGCATATTACCGACGTGATCTCCATGCCGCTTATTACGCTCAACGTCCAGAATGCGGCGCTGACAACAGAAGGAGCAACAGCATCCGATATTAATAACCGGAACCCGGCTTATAATCGCTACCAGGGAACCACAGTGCCGTTATATACCACTTATACTGTTACGGATAACCTGCTTTCAAGAAATGATCCCCGTTTACCAATCTTCGTTCTGCCTGCTCCTGAACCGGAGAATGGCGCGCTTTGGAGGGGGCGTTTTTTCGCTATGGATGCAGACCTGGACGGACCAACGGTGAGTTTCAGGCAGGAGCAGGTGGCGAGCCTGGGTACATTGTTTTTTGCTGCGCAATACCAGATTAAGCTACTGACCGCATCTGAGGTTAGCTTTCTGAGGGCAGAAGCCGCTTTGGCCGGGATTACTAGTGAATCAGCGGAGGATCTGTGGAAAAACGGCATTCAGCTTTCTATGGAAATGTACGGTGTTGCGGCTGAAAAAACAGAGCTCTATTTGCTTGAACAGGGCAAGCTCTTTGCAGCTGCAGGCGATGAGCAAAAGCTTGAGGAAATTATTGTTCAGAAATGGCTGGGGAATTATTATCAATCCAAAGAATCCTGGGCTGAATACCGGAGGACCGGCTATCCGTTAATCTGGGTAGGACAACAAAAAGGGGATACGGACAGGAAAGTTCCGAGAAGACTGACCTATCCGACCGGGGAATATCTGAGGAATGAAAAGAGTGCAAAAGAGGCCGCCACCAGATTGACAGGCGGTGATACATTTATGTCGCGGATATGGTGGGACGCCAAACCCGGGTTGCCTTTTGCTCACCCTTTACAGGATACTTTCCCTTATTAGGCTCTTAAAACAGAATTAAGGTAAAAGACAGGCAGGATGCGGACAGGATTGTTCTCATCCGCCTGTCATTATATTAGGAATATGATGATCTTAAAACAAAATATCCTGAAATATGCTGTGATAGCCATCTCAGGCCTGTTCTGGCTGTGTTGTCAGCCACACGGGACAGGTTTCCATGCGGGGCTTCGTCGTGCGGATAGTACATCGGCTGACAAGGATGCAATTCGCTTTGGCAATCTGGCTGTCAGTACCCCGGCTGATGAGCTTTATACAGCTTTCAACCAGTTTTGTAAAAGTTATTTCGGAGCGCATAGAGACACACTTTACCAGGCCCAGGCAAAAAAGCACATCGGAAAACAGGATTCTACATGGATATACAGTTCAGAGTTTTCGGCAGTGATATCCTGGGAAACCGATCTGCCGTCTTATTCCTATATCGAATACGGCAGGACTACCGGCTATGGCCGGAAAACCAGCGTGCAGGAAAGACCGTTTTATTTACATATTCATTACTTAAAAGACCTGGAACCTGCCTCTGACTACCACTACCGGATTATTTACCTGGATGAAAACGGGAAAGAGATCCGGAAATCCGCAGGTACATTTGTAACCCGTGCTGTAAACAGAGAAACGATTTATATCTCTTCAGAAAAGGGTATTCCACCCTATATTCTTGATCAGGAAAATGCAACCTACGTGCTAACTGAAGACATTGTTGCCGACAGAACGGCCTTTGATATCCGGGCACAGGGTATAACGATCGACCTCGGTGGTAAAACGGTAGTTCATGCCAATAGCCTGATTGAAGACCTTAACTTCAGGGAGCTGGCCCGGTCAGGAGTGGGCATACGCCGGCACGGAGCCACACGGCTTTCCGGTTTAAGAATTTATAACGGGATTATCAGGCAGGGGACCGCTCTTAACAACGCTGATTACATGGCCGGAGAAGATATGCTGAAACCGGATCCGGAACGAATGAAAAAGCTGGGTGGCAATCTGAACCGTGGTTTCAGCAATATTGAGATTGAAGGATTTGACCAGGTTGAAATTGCAGGTGTTTCAAGTGAATACCATTTGCCGCAGAGTTATGGCATGCGGCTGGACAGTACATCGGGGACTTACCATATCCACCACAATATTTTTCTGGATAAGGGTACACAAATGTTTGACCGGCATGGTGCGGGAGGGGCACGTTCGATGGCTTTTCAGCCATTGAGCCATTTGAAAAAAACAGAGAACCAATATACCGTTCACCATAATCTCATCAAACGTACACGACAGAATGCCATCAATGTGGCCAACCGGATTTATAACAACGAGATATATGTAGACAGCTGGGTGGTTAATTCTTTTGCCATACAACCGGCTAACCAGGAAGGGCAGGTATACAACAATAAAATGTTCTTAACCGGATATTATGCCTGTGGTGTGCTATGGGCAGAGAAAAACCTCACCGTTAGGAATAATTTTATTCACATGGAAGGGATTAAAACCATGATAAGCAAGCCATTAAAAGGATACCGCTTGATCGAAACATGGGGGGAACAGGATATTCTGGCCGGAATGAGGATCACAAATTACAATAAGGGAGGCACTTATCGTGAAAACCTCCTGTATGAAGACAATATCATCATAGGCACTGCACGTCAGGGTAGTGAAATGAGAGGAACTGAATTTTTCTCTGATTATTCAAATCATGGTATTGTTTTTGCGAATAACATTATCAGTCTCAAAGCAGACGACGTATTTTCAAGGGCCAGCTGCATCAATACGCAGGGGGCCTATAACGACAGGTCACAACATGTACCCATCCTGTATACCCATAATACGCTGATTTCAAATGATTGTAATATCCGTTTTGGCGATGATTACGGGCAGGGGAGTAATCACCATTTTATTAATTGCCGGATTATAAAGTCAGGTAACAGCTCTGCTTATCACACTTTTGTTTTCGATGGTAAAAATTCTGTTTCCGGCCATATTTTGCGTGATTGCAGATTTGAAAACGGAGCAGGTCCGGAAGACGTGCTCTGGTACAAAACAGGAACGCTGAGCAATTACACAATACAGCAAACCCTGCACATCATAGCTCAGCCAGGAACAAAGATTTCGATAGCTGATAGAAACGGAAGTCTGGTATTCTCAGATACATTATTGCCCGATGGAACGCTTTCGGTGCCTTTAACCAAGTTCATCATTCGCCCTGAACCCTGGGAGGCAGGACAAAAGGAAGAACCGGTTAATCTGTTACAGCAGTACCAGAAAGAGGTGCTTACGCCGTATTCTGTAATATATAATTCAGGAAGGGGGAAGGGCCGTAAGTCAACGGACTTACATACAAAAGAAGAACTAAAACTGTAAATTCTCTGGTATGAAAACCTTTAAAATTATACTGCTTGCAGTAGGGATTGCGTTGATGACATTGAATGTCATTGGTATTTTCAAATCACTTCGTAATCCGGAACTCTATTCGGAACCCCAGACCCGCAGAGTCAATGACATCACATGGAGATACCCTGAATTTCTGGAGCATTTGAAAAGAAAACCCGCAGAAAATGAGAAAGATTTTGCCATACGGGTGAATGAGGTAGTGAAGGACGGGTTTCTGCACTACTGGGAAGATGATGCAATTCATAAATATTATCTGACTGTTCCTGTCTGGGAAAATTATCTGCTGACGCTGGCATCGGTGGTTAAACCAAAAAAATATCGCAAATACGAATTCAGTAACTATAAAAAAAATCTGGAGCGGGGAACAGGACTTTGTTCAACACACTGCACGATCGTCAAAGGAGTCCTGAATGAAAACGGGATAAAAGCAGAATTGCTCGACCTGGGCGGTCATGTGGTGATTACAGCCCAAACCGGTAATCAGCCCGATTTTATACTGGATCCTGATTACGGAATTTATATTCCGTTTACGAGAGCTTCGATTGAAGCAGATCCTGAAATTACCAGACCATTTTATGCGAATATTAAAGATCAGTACAAACCCGGCCGTCAGGACCGTTATACAACGGATGTAGTGGTTGGTCTCTATGAGAAAAACCGGAATCATACGTACAGTACTTACAATTGGTTTGAAGGATTTTCCTATATAGCAATCTGGATTATCCCGTTGCTGTGTGCTTTTCCGTTTGTGTACGCCAGGTTTAAGTGATTCCATCGGAGAATTCCGGTACTACTGTTTTCCTTTTGTTCCGGGTGCAGTTTTTTATAATCGTTAAGCGCTCCAACCTGTTCCCGGGAAGGTTGTATTTCTGATGGGTAATACTGCATCAGGCCTTCCGATACCGTTCGGCCGGTTTAAATGCACCCGGAGATTTTGCTGTGAACAGGGAAGAAGTGCCCCTTGTCTTCTTCTTCCGGCGGCTCCACCATATATTGAAGCCTGTAACAGGCAGGCTGGCGCAAATCAGGCTGGCGAAGAAAGCGAGAATTTTTCCCGGAAGTCCCAGAACAGCTCCGGTATGCAGGTCATAGTTGAGCTGATAGGCCTTGTCACCTCCGTTCAGGTCTCCGAAATCCTGACTGCGTAGTAACCGGCCTGTGTACTGATCATAAAATTGGGATGTCCGGTTGCTCCGGTTCCAGTTGGTGTGGTAAGTAAGCATTGAAATACTGACGGCATTCTTTTTCGCAGGAATATTAATCAGAAATGACCGGGCATCAGGATATTGACGAACAGCAGCATGAAATGCCACATCCAGTCCGCTGCCAGACCGGGTCGTGTCTGATAAGGGCGGTTGCTGTCTGGCAATCACGCGGGCACCATTGGCGACAAACCTTACACTGTTGTCTGTCCATTCATATACCCACACCAGGCCCGTGATACCCATGATCAGTAAGAGGAGAAAGGCATAAAAACCCAGCACATTGTGCAGGTCATAATTGATCCGTTTTCGGCTGCCCGTCCATTTAACGGTGAAACTCTTCTCTTTTTGCGATTTGCTCCACTTGCCTGGCCACCACAATACGATTCCGCTGATCAGAATAATCACAAAGGCACATACGGAGTAACCGATGACATGATGACTGATCCGCTCTCCCAGTAACAGACGCATGTGCATGCTCAGCACCAGATGGAAAAACTCGTTTTTGGTATCTTCAATATGAATTACTTTTCCTGTATACGGATTTACGTAAACCCGGAAATAATATTCAAAATAGCTCCAGTGTGTCCAGCCTTTTTCATTGATTTTAGTTGCGCGGAAAACATAGGCGCGGTCGGGAGCGGCAGGTATTTCGGCACGCATCAGCGGATATTCCTTTCCCAGCGCCTCCTGCGCTTCTGAAAGGATAACACTTAGCGGAAGAACGGGGGTATTTTGCGGCTCAATATAAAACCGGTCATGGTATACAATGGGTTTCAGTTCATCAACGAAAGCATAAATGGCCCCGGTAATGCCCAGCATAAACACCACCACGCCGGAAGCCAGGCCAAGCCACAGGTGTATTTTAAGAATGATATTTTTCAAGGTTTCTGAACCGGTTGGTTTATTGAATTACATCGATTCCGCTGCACAGGAAGGGAATCGATGAGCTTTAACATCGTTCTTTTTTCAGAAAGTATACCCCAGTGTCAGCGAAAAACGACGCCCGTTGGCTCTGGTATAGTTGGCATTACTTCCATAGTACTGTGACACAACAGGATAATACGTTTTGTTGAACAGGTTTTCTACTCCCAGATTTATTTTAAGCTGGCTGGTAATTTTGTAAGCCGTTGAAAGGCTCCACACATCATACGCATGAATCGGCGCTTCTCCCAGTCGGTAGACACCGCTGGCATTTGGTTCAAAACGGTCGCGACTCCCTACATACACCCAGTGAAGACCGGCATTTAAGCGGCTGTTTGAATAACGAAGATATCCGGTGATTTTCATAGGCGCTATGCGGTTAGAATTGAGGTACGTATCATTCTCGCCGTTAAAGTTGCCATCCAGATCCTTGTCCCCTTTGCCTTCTACAAAAGCCAGGTTTCCGCCGAGCGTCAGTTGTCTGACGATGCGGTAGTCTGCCTGCACCTCATATCCCCATACCCGCTCGGGCAGACGTTCCGCAATGTATTTGCCGTCTACTTCCAGCAGGTTGGATCCCAGTTTTGAAGTACTGTAATAATAGGCAGCACTTAATGTCAGGTCACCAAGTTCACTGCTGAAACCGCCTTCATAGTTATTGACAATGATAGGTTCTGTGGGTAGCTGGGAGACGGTACTTTCCTCTGCGGCTCTCAGTACACGCCCGAGATCAAAAATTGAAAACGACTGTGAATAACTTACAAACGGATTAAAAAGTTTGAATTTTGAATACCGTAAACCCGCGTTGAACACCAGGGCGTTGTAATCCAGTACACCTCCTTTGACAGCAATGCTCCCCTCACCGTCAGGACCTGTGGCCAGGGTGTTATAGTCACGGATGTTCATGTTGATGTTCTCTGCACGTAAGCCCGCCTTAAGATTTATATGGTTAAACCACTGTGTTGACAGCTGGGCATAAGGTGCTATGTTACGCATATTTACGCGGGGCACCCAGGCCCGCCCGTCCACCAGGTTTTGCTCAGTCTGGTCATTCAGGATATCGATTCCGTAGGTTACGTCAGCTCCCAGGTTCTTGCTTACGTCAAAATGAGTGTTGATATTAACCCGGAATCCTTTTTTTGCAGATAGGATAGCTGACTGTCCGCTCCCGAAAAAAGAGGCAGTATTTGAATATACCGTCCAGAAGTCCTGCAGATAAAGATTGGCTGTAAGGCTGGTATTCCTGAAAATATGCTGATGGGTATAAGTGAGATTGGCGTTGTGGTTATAGCGCGTTCCTTCATCGATGCCTTCCCTTTTACCATGTATGCCTACGGCGGGCGATTTACCGTAGATACCAGGTCTGACCACATAGGCCGAATGCTGATTGGAGCTGAAATAGTTATACATCAGTTCCAGTCGCTGGCTTTCCGTAAAATCATATCCGATTTTAGCAAAAGCGTTGTAAATCTTAGTTTCTCCCAACCCGTATTCAGGAGAAATCACCTCACCTTCCGCATCCCGGTAGACCCCGGTTTTTTCGTACATTCCACTGACGATATAATCAAACTTGCTGATTTTGCCATACAATTGCTGCGAAATACGGTAGCCAATTGTACTGTCTCCTTTGGTATTGCCCGTAAGTCCGACCTGACTGAGGCCACCGATCGGTTTGTGGACTTTGGGTGTTCTGGTGATGTAATTGATCAGACCACCGTCTGCACCGTTTCCGTAGATGGCTGTAGCGCCTTTGATTACCTCCACTCTTTCAATGACAGAAGGATCAATGGTACGTATATCTCTGCCTCCCGCCCGTAACGGAGTGGATTGGGGAATCCCGTCAATGAGCACCAGAAGATTACGTCCGCGCAGCGACTGGCCCACGTTGCCCGTCTGATTGGTGGAAACACCAAGACCCGGTACCGCGAAAGCCAGAATATTAGCGATATTCGGGCTGATGGTGGATAGGTTTTCCATTTCACGGGGGCCCACAACCGTTACAGATGAGGGAGTTTCAGCAAGCGATTCCACTTTTCTGCTGGCCGAAACAATCACTTCATCGAGCTGGGATCTGTTTTCTTCCAGTGTGAAATCCCGGGTAATGGTCTCTCCGGCTGATAGGGTAAATTCGTGTTCCTGGCTTGCGAATCCTACGGAAGTGATCCGAAGGGTGATTTTCCCGGCCGGGATGTTGCGGATTGTAAATGTTCCTGATTCACCGGTAACTGTTCCCAGATTTTTAGCTCTTATTTGTACAGAAGCAAAAGGAACCGGTTGATTGAGTTCATTACGCACTACGCCGGTAATACTGCCGGTATTGGATTGAGCGCTCACATGCAGCGCCGTATACAGAAAAACAGAAAGAATGATAAACCGGATAAAACAGGATCTCATATATTTGAAAGTATAGTATAAAAATTTGCCTTCAAATATATGGACTATTTAGTCTAATTATAAACTACAAAGCGGAAAAATTATCTCCCCCCTGGACAAACCAATTAAGATGAAAGGATCTTATGTGATTGTATGTTTCAGGATAATTGGGGAAAGAAACAGGTATGACCGGAATAACATAACCAGGTCTTTTGAAAGAAATCCAGGTTGTTAAATATTATGATACCTCAGTAATGCTCTGGTGAAGTTTTCTCGTGAGGGGTGTTGGTATTAGTGTAATGGAAAGGTATAAGCGGCCGCTTTCGTGCAAGCCTTCCTGTATACTATATTTTTATTAATTTAGTCCACCGGAAATATCTGCAGATAAAGTACAGAGGTGTTGAATCAATCATGTTACATACCGACTGATATACCAGGTATCAAATGCTGTTTTACTGAAAAATTGCTGATGAAAATAAAAATATACTTCCTTCTTTTGCTGCTTACCTGTTGTAGTGATGACGTTGAGTACGATTTAATAATTTCCAATGCTACCGTTTTAAATGTAGAAACAGGGCTGAAAAATAAAAACCAGAACATTCTCATAAAAAACGGAAAAATTGTAAACATAACTCACAAAATAGACAACAGGTGTAAGGAGAAATATGATGCTGAAGGAAAACTGGTGAGTCCCGGCTTTATAGATACGCATATACATCCTACTGATGTATTCGGAGATTATGCAGAAGCACCTTTATATTTAGCAGAAGACGCTGTGGAGGACTACCGGAACCAACTAAGCCGTGAATATTTACCTTATGGAATAACAACTGCACTGATGATGGGGCATCCTGAAAACTGGCTTGCCCCTATTTTAAAATGGAATGACAGTAATCCCGGGTATACTGATTTTCTGACTTGTGGCGGGGCTTTGATTTCAAAAGAGGAAAGAAAACCTTATATAGGACATTTCACAGTTGAAGGAGAAAAGCAAGCGAAGGAAAAAGTAATAGAATACTACAATAGGGGGATCCGGCATATAAAAGTATATCACCGTTTACAGGAACCTGAATTTTCAGCGGTAATGAAAACGGCTGATAGTCTGAGGATGAAAGTTTATGGACATATTGGTGATTATGATCCTTCAAAATTAAATATCCGGCAGACTTTAGAGAAGGGGCTGAAAAATTATGAACATATAGCAACTTTTCCGTACAGCATCATAAAAGATGAAAACGAGTGGGAAAAATTTGACACCCAATATGAGTCTGTTTTTGGAAGGGCTGATACAATGGAAAAGGTATTAATGATGTTTTTAGAGGCTTTCAGGTACATTGATGAAAATAAAAAAGAAGAATCAGACCAATTGATTGAAAAACTGGCTCAGTGTAATACAACATTTTCTACAACAACTGGCTTGATCTATCGGCAGTTTAAATCCTCTCATTATTTTACCTCCGTAAATTCTTCTTTATCAGAAGGACAAATAAAAAGGAGTGAGGAAAATTTCAGGATGATGATGAAGTATTTAATGAAGATGGCGGATGCAGGAATTCAGTTACGTATAGCCACCGATTCTAAAGATGGCGGTAAAGTATTCCTGACAGAATTAAAAATATTATCAGAATACGGATTCTCAACAGAAGCTATTTTTAAGATAGCTACTTTAAACGGTGCTGAAGCATTAGGTTTAGCGGAAAAAACAGGTACAATTGAAAATAATAAAACGGCCAATCTAATCATTTGGGAGCAATCTCCTTTTGATACTCCCGGGAATTTTTTCAGTAAAAAGCTAATCATTAAAAACGGAATATTACAAAACCAATAGAAGGCAGGAAGGGACATAAACAATGGGGTGAGAGTCCAATACTGATAGCCAGTATCTGGCTACTTTGTTGATTTCTGCTTGTATTTTTTATGATGGTTTATTATTCGCTGTTGTGCATAATTCAAGTTTTCAATCTTTCATGCTTCCCTAATGTGCATTATTACCCCATAAAAGCATCATATCTGCGATTTATCACATGGTGTAAACTCATAGCGGCACGTACTGAGGGGGATTTTCGCAGCAGGAAATTGCCAAGCTGGCGTATATGAATCAGTCACAATACAGCCGTGAAAAAGGCATCATCAAAATCATCGAAGACGAGCAGAAGAGGTCTTCCGGTTTCTATAAGTGTCTGTAGAAGATATTTTTGAACCTGACTTTCGTATGATTCAAAAAATAAGGGCAATCAATCTGTAGGGATTAATAATGGAAGTAAGTGTAACACATTCCATTTCATACCTGAGTGTCTTTCAGAAAGCCAGAAGAAACAGATCCGGAAACAGGAGAACGAAAATGCACAACTTTGGGAGATCCTTAAAGGCGATACGTTAATTCAAACTCTTTTTATCTGCTTTTTTTTCAGAAACAGTCCTAATTTCGGAATTTATTCTGAAATTAGGACTGTTTCTGACCCAATCTATTCTTATGAAATCCTTATCTGTTCTCTTTATTATTTCCCTTTTGCTAATCTCCTGCTCAAAAAACAATACAGACAACCAGCTCTCGGCCGAAGAGAAGCAAGAAGGCTGGAAGCTGCTTTTTGATGGCAAAACTTTAAATAACTGGCACCCTTATAATAATTCCGGGAATACCTCATCTGCATGGAAAGTGGAAAACAGTGCTATTGTTTACTCGGCAGACAGCGCTAACGTGGAACATGAGGATTTAGTCACCAACAGCGAGTTTGAAAACTTTGATTTGAGATTTGAATGGAAAATCTCTGAAGGAGGAAACAGCGGTGTATTTATCAATGTAGTGGAGCGGAAAGATATACCAACGGCCTGGGCTTCAGGGCCGGAATACCAGTTATTGGATAGTTTACATCCGGATTATGCTATTAACCTTAAGAAAAGACCAGGATGCCTTTACAATTTTTCGGAACAAAAGAACCCGGTCCCTGCAAAGCCAGCCGGAGAGTGGAACCAGGGAAGAATCAAACAGGAAAATGGTAAAGCCGAATTCTATCTAAACGGAATCCTGACCGCCGAACAGGACTTTAATTCAGATCAATGGAAAGAAATGATTCAAAGCAGTGGATTCAGTTATTTCCAGGATTTTGGTAAAACTGCCAAGGGAAAAATTGCCTTGCAGAAATGGTACAAAACCATAGCTTTTAAGAATCTGAAAATTAGAGAGCTATAGACTGAAGTACACCCCAGAAGTCAGATAAAAAACTTTTGGGGTGTTTTTTATGTTGAGCATCACATTTTTGCAAAAACCATTTTCTCCGCAATCGTCGAGAGAAGAGAATCTGTTTTTTTTTCCTCATTTAATGTATTGTGAAGTTCTTTCTGAGCCTGTTTATGGCCCATGTGGCCGGCCATGGTGGCCAGGGTTCCGTAGGTGGCAATTTCATAATGCTCTACTTTCTGGGCAGCTGCAATCAAAGCGGCATCACGAACAGGTGTACCTGCTTCCGTTTCTTCCATCAGCTCTGCGGCTTCTTTTAAAAGTCCCGCCATCGCTTCACATTTAACCGCTTTGGCCTTTTCCCCTATACTTTCAAACGATTTTTCAAGACGCTGAACGTGTGTCTCTGTCTGGGTTTTATGATCTTCAAATGCTTTCTTTAATTCCTGTGAAGTAGCTCCTTTAACCATTTTCGGAAGGTTTTTCAGAAGTTCTTTTTCCGCCCAGTAAATATCTTTGAGCCCGTCTACAAACAGTTCATGGTACTGAGCTGTATTTTTATCTGTTGCCTGCTGATCAGACTGTTTCCCTGCCTGTTCGTTTTTTTTTCCTTTAGTTTCCATTATAAAAAAACATGTTAGAAGTGAATGCGTCATCCAGGTGATAACTGCACTATACCAGTGACCAACTCTGTGCCAATGTCGGTAAATAGCTGAAAATGAATAACTATTGTTTTATTTGGGTATTTAATTGTACAAAGTGAGGCAAACGGAATGAAAGTATTTCCGATATGATGAAAAACGGCCAGGGTTTTTGATTTGTTTACAAATGATGATGGTGCGATTTTACGTACGGACGTCCCCTAAATAAATACCCCCGTCATATCCTGTAAAATGACGGGGGTATACTCTATTTTCAAAGGTGTTTACTGCTCTGTCACAGGTTCAAGCCGCTGGTTAATTCCTTTTTCGACCATCGGAAGGCCTTCGGTAAGCCAGGCAGGTGCCGGGGCGTCTTTCAGATAATGATCAAAATACTGGTAAAGACGAACCGTGAAATCTTTCATGTTCTGCCGCTGTCCGAGACCGTGTTTTTCGCCGTTATAATTCAGCATCCAGACAGGCTTGTTCAGTCGTTTCAGTGCCATATAAAATTCAATTCCCTGATACCAGGGTACCGCTCCGTCGTCGTCGTTGTGCATCATCAGCAGAGGGGTCTGTACTTTGGGTGCAAAAAACAGCGGTGAGTTCTCGATATATTCCATTGGTTTTTCCCAAAGAGTACCCCCTATGCGGCTCTGTGTCCGTTCGTACTGTGCCTGTCTCGTAAGGCCCGAATCCCAACGTATACCTCCGTACGCACTGGTCATGTTGGAAACAGGCGCACCGGCTTCGGCGGCACGGAAAAGGTTGGTCTGGGTGACCAGGTAAGCGGTCTGGTAGCCTCCCCAGCTATGACCTGAAATACCAATCCGTTCTTCATTGACAAATCCCTGACTGATCAGGTTCAGCACGCCGGGGATCAGACAGTTATAGGCACTCTTTCCTGGATGACCGATCTGATACACAATGTCCGGAACAAAAACCAGATAGCCATTGCTGGCAAAGTAGCTGAAATTGACATAGGAACGGATAGGTTTCGGGACAAAATGTGAATGAAGGTTATCCGTATTTTTCTCATAGTAATAAACCATCAGCGGGTACTTTTTGGAGGGGTCAAAATTCTCCGGCTTATATAGCAGGCCTTGTAATGGCGTACCGTCTCCTGCTTTCCAGGAAATCAGTTCAACGCTTCCCCACGAATACGCCGCCTGTTGCGGATTGACTTCGGTGACACGCGTTATTCTTTTCAGTTGTGTATCCGCTGAATGCCAGTCAGGGAAATCGCGGAAAGACTCTTTTGTAAACAGAAGCCTGTCGGCATTTTTTGCCTTGATTACAGCATTTCCGATTTTGAAATCACCTTCCAGCAGCTGAACCGGCTTCGTGTCATGAAGTGATAATCTGTAAAAGCCTGTTTTTTTGCTGTTTTCATCGAAAGTGCTTAATAATGTCTGAGCGTCGAGGGTAATATTCCGTGCTTCCGGATCAAGTGAAACATAGCGGTAAGTCCGCTGATGCTCCCGTCCGTTGGTGAGCTTTTTTCCGTCTGTATTTCCTGGCCTGAATTCCCATAAATCATAACGGTCATTAATAACGATTGATTCGTCATTCTGTGTCCAGCCGGCGATGCCATACGGGCTGGGGAAATCAGGATGATCGTCGGTTTCATCCGTGAAGCTGACAGTTCTGTTAGTGGTAAGCTGATGCAGTTTCAATGCCCGGGTGTCATAAGCAAACCAGGCTGAGTCAGGGTTGGAAAACCAGTAGACATATTTCCCCAATGGTGAGATTCTTGCATTTCCCTCCAGTTTTTCTTTTACGAGCCGATGACTGCCATCTGTCAGGCTTATGACGGCCACGTCCTGTTTCGGATTCCAGTCCCAGTGTTCGTGAGCATATTTTTTAGTGGATTTCGCCAGTACAATATCCGCGTTGCCTTCGTCGGCCAGTTCCACAGCATCCCATTCAGGATTTGCCAGCTGAACCATCTTGTTGCTCCGGGTATGATAAACTGCCAGATACGACTTTTTACGATCCCTTTCCAGGTTTACTTTTTGTTGCGTTTGCAGTTGTTGATCCTGCCAGTGCCAAACCTCCACATTGACGATTTCTTCTGGTAGCAGGGTCGTATCTGCCACAATTACCTTAGGATTGGTCCCGAAGAATAATTTTTGCCCGTCTTTAGAAAAAACAGGTTTGTAGTGCGCATTGACATACCAGTTCTGAGGGCCGGGCTGATTGGTTTCATCGGCCAGTAGCTGTGCCTGATTTTGCCCGTTTTTCCAGTAATATAGTTTCGGCAGCCGGACCTGTGTTTTTGCATTGGTATCGAGATCGGCGATCCAGGCCAGCTGATCGTTGGTTTTGGCAAAGGAGAAGTTGGTAAATTTCTGTTTCGCATGTCCTTCAAACAGCGTGATGGGTTCGGTTTTGCCCGATTCAAGCAGAAAAACACCCGCTTTTTGTGTAGAATCATTTCCGGTAGATGTAAACGCAAGCCATTGACCGTTTTCAGAAAATGAAAATTCCTTCACAAATCCAAACTGCTGCTCAGTGCCTTTCAGCAGATCACGGACGGTGAGCCGGAATCCGTTTTCTTCATTTTCTTTCTTTGTTTTTTTAGCGGATGCGGAGGCTGAATCAGGCTTAACAATCCGGGCTTCTGACAAAAAGGCTACCCGGCTTCCTGATTTTTCCGGAAGTCTGAAGCTGCTGACAGAAGGATATTTGTGGATTACACCCGTTTGCAGATCCACAATACCGAGCGAATCTTTCGGCAATTCCTCTTTCTTTTTTTTGATCCGGCGCTGATCCTTCACCAGTTGCAGCTGAGGTTTGATTTTGAATACGGCAAATCTTGAATCGGCTGTCAGGCTGATCCCCGAGCCTCTCGGATAGGATTTCTTCTGTCCGGAGTTAAAATCGTGTACAATCACTTCGCCATCCCCTTCCTGCGGATTTTGCCCGTACACAAAGTACTGTCCGTTATCCGTTATTTTTCGTTCGGTGATATCCTTCCAGAAGTCGTACACATCATGTGTAAGCGGTTTTTTAGCCTGTACTTCCTGTTTGGTTTGTGATTTTTTTCTGGCTGATTGCTGCTGTGCTAATGCAGGGAACATGATCATCAGCAAAAACGGAACAAGCCCAAAGTGCTTCATGGTTATTTTTTATGTGTTGACACTGTATAAAGAAGCTTCAAAAATACGGTTTTTATCAGATTAGTGCTATTTCCGTCAGTTTGTGTTTTTTTCCACCGCTTTGAAAATTCCGCTGATCAGATCCTTTTTTGAATTACTTACCGGAATCTGGAAATCATTTCCCATGATGAGGTAACCTCCGTCTGACCTGCTGTATTTCTGCATATAGTTGGGATTGACAAGGAAGGACTGGCTGGGACGAATGAAAAAATACTTCTTTAAAATCATTTCTACCTCTTTCAGCGTTTTACTGATCAGAATCCGGCGGCCGTTTTCCATGTATATAAAAACATAGTTACTCTGGCTCTGGCAATACATGATCTTCCTGACTTCCAGGAATTCGAGCCCGTCGGCGACCGGAACCGCTATTTTATTGGTCAGAATCCCCTCTTTCTTTAATTCGCTCAGGAGCATTTCAATTTCTTCTGCTGAATCCCTGGCGTTGCGCTTTTCAAGCCAGGTAGTAACGGCTTCTTTCAGCTCATTTTCATCAACAGGTTTCAGCAGGTAATTAATGGCCTGGGCCTTGAATGCCGAAATAGCATATTGACTATACGCAGTTGTAAAAATAACATCAAAGGGCAAAGGGTCAAACTGGTTCAGTAAATCAAACCCGTTAAGCTCCGGCATTTCAACATCCAGAAAAAGCAGGTCGACTTTGATTTTTTTCAACGCTTCAACAGCCAGCCCCGGCTTTGTTCCTTTATAGACCACCGTAAATTCCGGGAATAGCTGCCTGATATCCAGCAGCAGGCTTTCGACACAGTGAAGCTCATCATCAATAATGGCAATATCCATAATGTTATGTTTAATTAAATATCGGTTAATCAATGAGAAGGAAGAACAGGGTTCTGGATTAAATTCATTTCCACACACGTACCAAGAGACACACCGTCACCATTGGTTTTATCGATAATAATGAAATTCAGATGATGGTTATAGGAATAGTTAAAAAGCCTGATGCGCTCTTTGGTTAAAGCAATTCCCATACTTTTATTTAATTTTTTTTCGGGCAGAGATGATGATTTCTGACGCCCGATACCGTTATCATCGATGATAATCTTAACGTTATCACTTGTAAACTCAACTTTGATATGCAGCATTTTTTCCTTTTTGCTGCTGAGCAGCAAACCGTGCCAGATTGCATTTTCAACAAAAGGCTGAAGCAATAAAGGCGGGACATGGATAGTCTGTAAAAGCGGATTTTCTTTATTTTCTATTTCAAATGAAAAGTCGTCGTTAAAACGGTTTTTTTCAAGCTGGAGATAATTCTCTATGATGTCCAGTTCTTTTCTCAGTGTAATAATGTTTTGTTGTGATGTATCGAGAACTTCCCGGATAAACCTGCTGAAGATCACCAGATAAGTAGTCGCTTTTTTATTCTGATCACTTTGTATCAGATATTTGATGGAGTTCAGGCAATTGAAAATAAAATGGGGATTAATCTGCATTCTTCTTGCCAGCATTTCCGATTGGGCATATTTCTTTTCAAATTCCACCTGCAGCATTTTCTTCTCCTGCTGATTGAGTTGCTCCTGCTTACTGAGAATTTCTTTTTCCCGGTCTTTTATTTCAAATGCTAACCGCTTGTTCATTTCTTTCATCAGCTTATCGTTTTCCGTCATCTGTGCAATCAGTTTTTCTTTGGTTCTCTGCCGCTCCTCATTAATATAAGAGATACGTTTACCAAGTGCCAGCGCGAAAAACGTCGTTTCAATGAGAATGCCGAACTCGAAATAGTTAGGTGCAGAAAAATAGTAAAACCAGGAAACAGGAACGTCAGGAGAAAGAAACCTCACTGTGGCAATAATGGCTCCGCCAAAATAGGCCAGGCTACCGGTGACAAATTCAAATTTTACCGGTGACCGGATTTCTCTTATAATCCCGGTAATGAGTAATGTGCTCAGTGAAAAGATGATTATTCGGGCAGCTACAAAAATGTAAGGCTCAAGGGGAATAATCACCGGGAACAGGAGAAAATACAGTAATGCATAAACAATGCATCCGATCCCCCACATTTTCAGTGTTTTGTAGATCCATTGACTCCCGGATCTGATTTCAATCAGTTCAATGGTGAAGAAGATATAAAAGCTGAACGCAAGCAGGGTAATCGGTTCAATCAGTCTTTTATTGGCCCGGAAATAACCGTTGAAAATATCATTGACCCACGTATCAGTGCGCAGGCTGATAAACCCGTAAACAAGCATAAAGGCCAGAAAAAGGGCGTAATATGCATAGATGGCTTCCCTGTTTCGCAGGTAAAGGAACTTGACAAAAAAGAACAGGAAGGCAATGGCACCGCAAAAGAGGAATCCTATGATGTCGGAGTTTGCATAATGCGGAACCATGTTTCTATAATCCATTTGCACTTTCCTCAAAGGTTACAAAGCAGGGCAGGAAACTATTGCTGCAGAGCATATTCAGTCAATGATTGGTCAGGTTATATCTGAATATAGGTATCAGGAGGCATCCGTCTTACCATCAGTTATTATATATGGTGTTTTGCTGAGCATAAGACTCGGATGAATGAGAAACCATTGTATGGACCGGATACTAATCTGTAAAGCGTATTTAGCTCATAATCTCCCTTAAATAATAATTGCCTGTTGGTTTCAGGGTAAACGGTTTTCAATTTGCGGCTCCTGCCGGGTATTTCTGAGCCTGGGGTTTTTAATTGATTATGGTCCTAAATCCTCTTTGTTATGAATAAACTTCTGATGGTCATTGCTGCTGTATTGTTAACTGCCGCCTGTAGCAGCAGTGATGGTAAACTCGGTGCCGGCCCTGATCTGAAAATAACCAATTGCCTGCGTGGCTTTGAGTATGATTACGAAAAACTGCTCACCATTGATGATGTTAAAAAACACCTCCAGGTTGATGAGACTTCCCTGAAAAAGGATGTGAGCCCTACTAATGGGAGTTATGGCTCCTGCAAGTATAAATGGAGCAGCGACCGTCCTGAACTGGAAATGGAGTTGCTAGGACAAACGATCCGTTATCCTGATGATAATATTGTAGAAATAAAATGGCTGAGTTTTTATGCTCAGAATGACCTTGAGACATACAATCAGCAATCGGTCAATGACCTCTTTGATATCGGTTATAAGAAACTGACGGAAGCCGAACTGGCCCGGATGAAGGAAAATGTTGAGAAGCAGTTTGCAAATGATGAGAAAGCCCTGGAGAACGCTTTAAATCTCCTCGAAATACGTAAAAATTCGGCCTACCAGCCTGTTGAGAATCTGGGGGACCGGGCTTATTGGAAATGGAATGACCGTTACGGGGTCGAGGTAGTGGTACTTACCGGGCTGGCCAGTTTTACCATTGCCGGGAAAACCAGTAATAATCCGCAGGAGGGATTAAATACAGCGATCAGACTTGCCGAAGAAGTGCTGGCCAAGTGTAAGAATTAAACATTCATCCGCATTTATCCATACCACAGTAATTTTTAAGAAGGAATTGGCATATGTCAAAACCAACTATCTGACATTTTTATGAAACAATTAGTAATGATTCTTTTTTTCCTGACGGGCTTAGGAATTATTCAGGATGCCCGCTCACAAGGCTTGGGCGGTTTAGGTAGAAAAATTGAAAAAAAGGTCAATGATAAAGTCAACCGGAAAGTAGACCGCAGCATTGATAAAGTACTTGATAAGGCAGATCGTGAAACGGACAAGCCACTGGACGATGCATTAAATAAGCCCCGGGAGGAAAAAGAAAAAGCTCCCAAAAAGGAGAAACAATCCGTGCCTTCGGAAGAAAATGAAAATCAGGTACCTGTTATGAAAGATCAGCTGCTGGAAGTATCGAACAGCTGTACAGATTTTATCTGGTTCCGGGAAGGGGCTTTCATGGAATTTGAAGCGAAAGACGGAAAGGATAAAACTCTGCAGAAATCAAAAATGACGATCGTGAAAATTCATCAGGAAGGATCTGTAACTATAGCCGATGTAAAGGCATCAGATGATCAGAATAATGAATTTGATATGCAATATAAATGCATTGGTGATAAAATGTATATGGATTTCGGAGCTGTTATGCAACAGGCGATGCAAAAAGCACAGGCTTCGGGAGCCGACGCAGCAGCGGTTGAAAATGCAGTAAAAAATACTGAAATCGGGATCAGCGATGGATTTATGTCTTTTCCTAACCAAATGTATCCCGGTCAGAAACTTGATAAGGTAACCGTTTCCATTAAAACAAGCCCTTCGCCACAGGTTTCGATGGAAGTTTTCTCCACACTTGAAAACCGGACAGTGGTGGGAAGAGAACAAATCCAGACTCCGGCAGGAAGTTTTGAATGTGTGAAGATCAAAGGGGAGCGACGGTCATCGATGAAGGTGATGGGCATGAATAAAAAAATGCCTTCCGGTACAGAGTATGTGTGGTTTGCCAAAGGCATTGGCGTAGTGAGGCAGGAAGATTATGATGATAAAGGAAAGCTGCAGACGGTTTCGCAGCTGATTAACTATAAGCGGTAAAACGGATTTTGCCGGAACTGAATCAGTGGTAAAAACCGGGGAACATCGTTGACGTTCCCCGGTTGGCTGATTGTGTTACCAAGGCTGGCCGGTTCCCTGCAGCAGCCACATCTTGGACCATTGGTCATTCGTTGCCGGACTAAGCCCGGAGACGGCTTCGTTGGTATGGGAATAATTATAATTGAGTTCATTCTCTCCATAAATATACCTTACAGGGATCTTCTGACCCTGTGACCCGTTCAGTATATTACCTTCAATTCGGGGGTATCCTGTTCTGCGCCAGTCAAACCACCCTTCCAGTGTCGTAAACCCTGCAAGCCATTTCTGTTGCATAATCACTTCCAGAGGATCAGAAGCACTGGCCAGTTCTGCAGTTAACTGATTTATAAAATCCGGTTTCCTGAATGCTACCAGCTTATGAGTATGCTGATGATAGGCTTTTGCATCGCCATCTGCAATACCGTACTGATCCAGCGATGCGTTGATGCCGTTGACAAAGTAATGCTGAGCTTCGCCGCTGATCCACTTGCGTTGCGCTGCTTCGGCCAGAATAAAGTTAGTTTCCGCAGCAGACAGGAAAATACTTTTGACCAGCGGGTGAGAATTAGCCCGGTACATAGGAGACAGATAAGAAACAAACGGATTGGCCGCTCCACCTTTATAAATGTCACTTTTAAGTGCTGCTGCAGCGGCCAGCTGGGCTGCATTGTTATCGTTGTAAATATCGGGGTTTGCCAGCGCGATCTTCAGACCCACATACAAGGAAGTATCAATGCCCTCTTTATACGACTTGATATACCTGTTCACTGTACCGTCACTTTCCAGCACTATCGCGTCTTCAGCATTGTTTTTGCTGACGAGCGTCCGGACACTGACCGGACTAAACCAGACCGTTAACCTGGGATCCTGCCGTTGTTTCAGATATTCAATGAGCGTAGCAGAAGCTTTTATTCTGTGAAACTCCGATTCATTCGGGGTAATAGTGGGGCCATTCGGCCAGGAATCTACAGTATTATTACCCGGGAAGTTCAGAGAGGCATCATCTGAGGCATCGGTCATCACAGGGAATCTGGCAGGATCTGAAACGATTTTACTGAAGTCTGCTATGACATCAACTCCGGCGGTTTTCATTTCTGCTGTTTTTTCAGACAGTCTCATCAGGTATCTGAGACGCAGGGAATTGGCGAATTGCCTCCATTTGGTAATATCCCCGCCATAAAGTAAATCAGACTGTTTCATGACAGAAGAATTGACAGCCGGAGCACCAGCAAGGTAATCATTGGCCTTTTCAAGATCATGCAGTATGCCCGCAAATACGCTCATTTGTGAATCATAAACCGGTTGCAGGTTTTCGGTTCCTTTATAGCCTTCACTGTAGGGGATATCTCCCCAGAGAGAGGTCTGAATACCAAACCATAGTGCCTGCATCACCAGCGAAGAACCTTTGATGAAAAGGGAATCGGGATTGTTTTCAGCACGACTCTGAAGGTATCGGGCATTGGCAAGGGGTGAATGCAGATTTCTGTAATCAAAAGACAATGAATACCAACCGAATTGATTGGTAACGGTATATTCAAGATAATCCCGCTGCGTATATTGCATTGCTTCAGGAATAACACACTGGGTGACATTCCCGGTAAAGGAAAGATCAGCAAGCCTGGAGGCGGATCCTGAAATCACAGAAGCGAGTACATAGGCAGGATCGACCTTGTCATCAGTGAGCGCATTGGGATTTTTATTGATCTCAGTAAGATCCTGACAGCCGGTTATAGTCAGTATCATTGCCGCTATGACCGTTTTTAAGACAGAAATATAGTTAGGTTGCATATGCTTCATGATTAAAACTGAATATTAAGTTTAAGCCCCATTGACATTGTCCACGGATAAAAGGAAGCTCTGTCGAAGCCCAGAAGGTAATTGGTGGTATTGGTAAACTGGTCGTTACCGTTCATCATCGTGGATTCCGGGTCAATGTAGTTTTTAGCCTTTGTCCAGAGCATCAGGTTTCGTGCAAATACCGATAAGGACACGCCGTTGCTACCCACAGCCTTTGCAAAATGATCGGGCAGGTTGTAGGCTATTGCCAGTTCCCTGAGTTTGATAAAGGAAGCGTCGTATATCCAGGTCTGTACACCGCGGCTCCAGTATCCCGCTCCCGGATCGGCAATGAGGTCACTCCTGAAATATCTGGTACCGGCTTCGCCGAAATTTTCAATATAACCGCTTTCTCCGGCTATTACCCCCGGGAAAAAGGCCCCGTTGGCAACAAGTCCTCCATACTCAAAACCTCCCAGTTCGGCATTACGCCCACCTACATAGAGCATCCCGTCTCTGGCGTTATACTTATCAGGATTTGACCTGATTTCATTAGCAAGCTGAGTATTATCGCCATTAAAAGAGTTATTGCTCAGAATACCGGTGAAGGTACTGGAACCATCGCCCTTATACCATCCGTCCTGTCTGCCGTCGCGGGTAAGTCTTTTCATACTTTCGGAGTAATAGTCTCCTCCCTGCCGCCAGTCAATGCTGGCCGAAACGGTAAATCTTTTGTAGCTGAAGTTCGTCTGTAGCCCTAACATGAAATCGGGCATTACGTTGCCGAGTTTTATGTTTTCCGGACTTAACTGCACATAGCCGTTATGATCCAGTAATGGCCAGTCCTTATATTGTCCTTCCTGAACCCGTACGATATCCGGCCCCCACAGGTCTCCTACGGTTCCGTTGAGGGTTGTCTGGCTGTAAATATTATTTCTCGACCAGAACTGATGATTACTGACACCCTCAGGAAGGGCTGTCAGGGTACTCTTCTCTTTGGTAAAGTTGAAAGTGACGTCCCACATCGTATTTTTCCTTTGCAGCGGTACGGTTCGTAATGAGAGCTCCACCCCTTTATTTTCAACCACACCGGCATTTACATTGGCGGCTGTGAACCCTGTCGTTCCCGAGACGGATATACCTATAATCTGGTTCTCATTTCTTACATGATAATAAGTAAAATTAAGACCCAGTCTTTTGTTGAAGAACGCGGCATCCATTCCTATTTCAGAAGAAATCAGATTCTCCGGTAAAAGGTTGGTGGTAGGGGTAGTTGACGGAAGGGAATAAGTGGTGTTGTCGCCCCAGGTAGATTGTGACAGCGCCATGGACAACGCGTACGGACTGGTATCCTTGCCTACTTTTGCCCACCCTCCCCTGATTTTCAGAAGAGAAACAGCATCCGGGAGAGGTAATAAATCAGAAATTACAGCACTCAATGAAGCAGAAGGATAGAAATACGACCGGTTGGTAACGGGAAGCGTACTGGACCAGTCATTTCTGCCGGTTATTTCAAGAAATATGGCATCCATTAACCCTATGGAAGCCATTCCATACAAACTGTTAATTCTTTTGTTCTGCTTAACAGCTGAATAACGGACGGAAGTGCGGTCGATATTACTGGCTGTGTACAAGCCGGGCAGTACATAACGCTGACCTGTAATGCTGGAAAAAGAATGATTCTGGAAGAACAGATTTCCGCCGCCTGAAACATCCAGAGACAGGATTCCTACATTTTTTTTGTAATTAAGCAGAAAATCTGTGTTGATTTCCTGAAGGTTTCGGGCAATGTATGCATAGCCACCTTCGGGTACACTTTTTTCGGACAAAGCGGTACGGTTCTCAGTAATATAAGATTCATTAAAACCTCCGATGCGTGTCATCAGACTTAAATCATCGGTGAGGTTCCAGTCAAGTTTTATGTTTCCGTACGGACGTGTTTTCCGGAAAGTATTTACGTTTTCATGTACGGTAAACCAGGGATTATTAAAACCATTGGCCCATACGCTTTGCTTTACATTTTCAACGTTCCAGTATGATTTTAAATTGTTAATATCCAGCCAGTTGGGTGTGAAGTAGAGGTCTTCATATGGATAGTTATCATAGGAAATTCCCCGGAAATTGTCAGAACCGGAGTTAAGGTAGTTGAAATTGGCGCTGATCCTGAGACGATTGGTGAAATTGTAGGCCCCTGAAAAGGCAACGGCGTCCTTGTGTAGGTTACTCTCAGGATAGACGCCGGTTCCACGGGTATCAGAAAGTGAAATAGAAAAGCTCAGTTTCTCGTTGGCATTGGAAACGGTAATGTCATTTACAAAACTGTTTCCGGTATTAACAAAATTCTTCGCATTATCCGGATAGGATTCGAGTGGAGTGGCGACCCCGTCGGTACCAAACCTGGCTACGGATGTTCCCATCTCCGCACCCCACCATAAGCTGCTGGTCTGATCAAATTGTCCGTTAGAACCGGTTGCAAATCGTTGTTGCAAAGGAACAAACCGGTATGGAACACTTGCTGTATATGCTGAATTAACTGTGACACCCAGTCCTTTTTTGCCGGCCTTCCCTCCCTTGGTAGTAATAAGTAACACACCGCTTCCGGCTCTGGAGCCGTATAAAGCCGCGGCGCTGGGGCCTTTCAGTATACTGACACTTTCGATGTTTTCAGCACTCAGATCCGACAATATACTGACATCAGTGCCGGTAGGTAAACCATTGACCACAATAAGCGGAGAATTGGCGCCCGACAATGACGTAAAACCCCTGATCAGTACCATAGGGTCGCTGTTCAGGTCTGGAGAAGTATTGATAACCCGTACACCGGTCACTTTGCCGGTGAGACTGTTGACGACATTATCCTGAGGGACTTTCGTCAGCTCCTCGTTTTTTATTTCACTTACAGCATACCCCAAAGCTTTGGTTTTTCTTTGCAGACCCAGGGCTGTCACCACTACCTCGTCCAGTGTTTTTTCATCGATTTTCATTACAATATCAAGCAGGGATTGTTTTCCAACCTGCGTTTCCTGGCTGTGATAACCTACAAAAGAAAAAATGAGTACCGCGTCGTTATCCGGTATGAGGATATTGTAATTACCTTCTGCATCAGAAACAGTTCCCATGGACGTGTTCTTAATGACAATACTGACACCCGGAAGTCCCTCTCCTTTTTCGTCTGTAACACGACCGGTCAGTTTTCTTTCCAGAACAGGCAGATAGGCATCCGGTAGCATAAAGTCAGAGCTTCCCTGATTTCGCCTGTCGCTCAGCAGAATATACCGGCCAGTCAGTTCATAGTGAATGCGTAACGGATGTAAAAGCTTATCCAGCAATGGGCCCAGCTTTTCTTTTTCGAGGTGAACAGATATTTTCTGATTGGCATTAATTACCTGCGGGCTGAAAATAAACTTAATCTCCGTTTGCTCTTCGATCAGTTTAAGAGCCGTCGAAATGGCCTTGTTTTCTACATTCAGCGTTACAGGCGTTTCCAGCACCTGAGCCTCCAGATCCACCGCCATCGAAAAACTGACGGTGATCAGGAGCAGGAAAAACTGCATAATAGATATTTGCATTAGTTTTCGCCGGAAGGCTAGGTTTAATAAGGGTTGCTTCATAATTTTACTTTGTTTTTGTTGCACATTTAAACAAAGACATCCCTTTCACATTCAATTAAGCATGTTGTGTAAAAAAGAAGTAAAGGGAAATCCGGAGGGTATGTAATGTGACGGCAGAACATACCCTCATTTAATTTGATTCGGATCAGGAAATTCTCATAAGCCTTGGTTTAGTGGTTATAGGTTTCAGGTATAGTCAATAATGTTGGTTACGCATAGTAATCTCTGGCCGGCAATTCACTTAAATACATCCTTTTGCTGAAATGACGATCTGGGCATCAATGACTTCGTATGATGCATTGATTGCTTTACATATTAAAGCAAGCTTTTCAAACAGGGATTCATTTTCCAGTGGTGCAGTTACTGTACATCTTTGCAGTAAACCGGCATCATAAACAATATTTACCCCGTAGCTTTTTTCCAGAAC